>WFQP01000122.1 GCA_015487015.1 Thiomicrorhabdus sp. | reverse complement strand
ACAGGGCTGGATGGCGAACAGTTTCGCAAACTGTTAATTGATTGTTATGACATTCAGATTAATAAAACTTCCAAATACACCGTGCTGTTTATTATTAATATTGGGGTTAGAAAAGAGAGCATTCAACGTTTGATTCATGCGCTATTGGAAATTGCAGAGCAACCCAAGATGCTACAAACGAAGCCCGCTAAAAGCATCTTGCCGGTTGGCAGAGAGTACGCACCTCAATACTGTTTTTCGGACACCTTAACGGATATTGTGGATTTACGAACCGCTTATTATGATGGTTTAAATACTCAAAAAGTGGAGTTTTTGCCTTTAACAGAACAAACATTATTAGAAGCAAAATCAGGAAAAACGTGGGTGAGTGCTGGTTTTATTACGCCTTACCCCCCAGGTTTTCCGCTGTTTATTCCAGGGCAAACCATTCAGCATCAAGGCCTACTGCAACTCTACAGCTTACTGGGCAGTGAGATACATGGTTTAATTCCAGACCAAGGCCTTAAAATATTACAAACCGAACGCACTGATAACACATAGAACCATTTAAGCCACCGCCAAATCGTTAAAGTAAAAAAGGATGATCACTATGCACCCTGCATTCATGGATATTAAAGAGCAGTTTCAGAATACGTCAAATCGTTATTACTTTGTGAGTGCCACTAACTTTAATTTATTGGACATGCATAACTGGGTTAATCACTGGAAAGACATTAATTTTTTAGATACCTATGACCAAAAAGCCAAGCATGTGCTTGTGCCTGCAGAACGAAAGCATGAACTGTTTGAGAATCTTGAACAAATTAACTTGTACCTGCTTAAACACCCCGAGGTGGTTGATTTACTCGAACAAGAAGCGCCTGAACCACAGAGTAAAAAACACGGGTTATTTCTGTTTTTTGATGCTCTGATTGAATCGCAATGTAAGGTGTTAAATTTAAACATCGACCTACCTAAAAACGCACTGGTTAAACACATTGATAATAAAATAACGACCACCGAGTTAGGCAACCAAGCAGGTGTGCCCAGTGTGCCAAATGCATTAGCCGAGGTTCGCAGTTTTGAAGCGTTACAAAGCATTGCAGAACAACATCAACTGGGAGACAAGTGGGTTGTGCAAACGGCCTATGGCGATTCAGGTAAAACCACCTTTTTTATTCAAAATAAAGAGGACTACCAAGCCGTTGCCGAACAAATTGAGGAGGAGGAAAAAGTCAAAATCATGCGTGCAATTCAATGCGTGGGAACGGCTATTGAAGCCTGCGCCACTCAACAAGGTACGTATGTAGGCCCTCTCTTAGGAGAGATGATCGGTGTCCCTGAACTCACCCCTTATCAAGGGGGATGGTGTGGCAATGAGCTCTATCAAGATAATTTTACCCCCTCCGTGCGTCAGGAAATTCATCTTAAAACGCAACAATTAGGCGATACTTTGTATAAACATGGGTATCGGGGCTATTTTGAAGTAGATTATTTAATTGATTTAGACACTCAAGCCATTTATTTAGGTGAGATTAATCCCCGAATTACCGGCATCAGCGCCATGACTAACTTGTCTCCATTTTGCCAAAAAACCATTCCACTCTTTTTATTGCACCTGATGGAGTATGCGGAAATGCCAATCCCGCTCTCGGCTTCTGAATACAACCAGCTCTCGTTAAGCAAAGGCGCGGAAGGCACGAGTTCTCAAATGATTTTAAAATACTTGGAACACGATTTAAATATAATTACTCAAGCCCCAGTATCCGGTGTGTATGAATTAAACGACTCTGGACACTTAACCTTAATTGAAGCCAGCGCAGAGCCAACAGCCAAACAAGATCATCCTAATCGAGCCTATTTACTAAGAGTATTAAGAAAAGGCGATTATGCATATAAAGGGGCTGATTTAGCCATTGTCTTTTTAAATCAAGTCTTAATGGGCGAGCAAGGTACGCAAATAAATGCACAAGCAAAACAGTGGATTCATGCCATTCGTTCCGCGTTTCACATGAGAGAGTTAACGCAAGAAGAGCAAAGTTATAACCAGCGCTTTACGCAACCCAGTAAAAGTTAACAAAAACGGGTAATAAGGAACATTATGGCCGTATTGCAAAAAAAAATTAGTTATGTAAATGAACCCACGCCAGGTGAAAAGTGGTTGGCTTTTTATCAAGAAGCTGAAGCTGGCTATCGAAGCTGGTTTTTAAAAACCCCCACTTATCACTCTCCAAGTTTAGAAGAGAGCAAAGCCGCATTTCAGCACTATATGCCAGAACTCTACCCGATGTGGACGCATCTTTGTGAGTTGATACAAGCCGATGAGGTCATGGCGCATTTATTAACGCTGTACTGCCCGCCACGCTATGTTAGTGGGTGCTCTCAAGCCATATGGAGTCGAGATGTTTCCGTGCTGGTTCGTAACTACGATTACAGCCCTAATCTATTTGAAGGGCGGGTGATTAAAAGTAAATGGTTTGATACCGAAGTGATTGCCGTCACGGATAGTTTATGGGGGGTACTCGATGGCATGAACGAGCATGGTTTGTGTGCTTCCCTAACGTTTGGCGGCAGTGATGTCGAAGGAAAAGGGTTTGGTGTTCCACTTATACTGCGCTACATTTTGGAGTTTTGTAAAACAACCAATGATGCCATTCAAGTTTTAAAATTGGTGCCTGTTAATGCCACTTATAACATTACTTTATTAGATGCCTTAAATGAAAGCGCCACCCTTGAACTCTCTCCCATTAGTCCACCCAAAGTGACCTTTAAACCATTTGCGGTCAATCACCAAGGCGATTTTAATCTCTCTAATTATGCTCTTTTTTCAAACTCTTATGAAAGAGAAAAAGTATTGCTTGAGCGCCTATACGACCCTTTGATGACGGTGGAATCGTTTATTGAAGGATTTGAGTACGCTCCGTTATATTCCAATAACTATGCACAACACTTTGGCACACTGTATTCGGCTATTTACAACCCCTACCTAAAAGCGATGGAGTTTCGTTGGCCTTACCAAAAAGTGTATCAGTCGTTTGACCTGTTTATTGAACAAGATATGGTGGTCTATTACGGTTGAAGCTTACACAGCTGCGGCACGGTGTAATGAAATTTTGTTCTGAAATTTTCAAGGTTACTCAATGCACGCCGAGTGTAATTTAGGTGCATTACTATTGGCATGTTGGCTTAAGCGGGTAGAATACGCGTTACTCTTTTATGAACGTTGAGGTAATTATGGCAGGCTCTTTATTTGATCAGCTTAAAAAATCGGGATTGGTGGATGCTAAAAAAGCCAACCAGATAAAAAAGCAAAAGTATCAACAAAGTAAACAAAAAAAAGGTAAAAAAGGCGTAACCACGGTCAGTGAGGCTGCGCAACTGGCAGAGAAAGCCGCGCTGCAAAAGCAGGAACGTGATCGCCAACTCAATTTAGAACGTCAGCAAGCGCAAGAAAAAAAGGCCAATGCGGCAGCGGTTAAGCAGATTTTGGAGGCAAATCGTTTAAAAGGGTATGAGGGTGAGGTTGCTTATAATTTTGTGGATGACAGCGTGGTGAAAACCTTAAATATCTCCTCTAAAATATATAAGCAGCTGGTATCAGAAACCCTTCGTGTTGCACGTTTTAAGGGGGGGTATGTTTTATTACCTCTGGAAGCGGTTGAGAAAATTCAGCAACGTGATGAGAGTGTTTTAATCCCTCTTTCGGGCGAATCAACCAATGTATCCGATGAGGATAAGGATTATTATGCTCAATTTGAAGTGCCTGATGATTTGGTTTGGTAGCTCGTTGCTTTTTTATTGAGCAGTAGCCGTCGCTCGTTGTCGTTGTTTTTTGATCTCGAGCAGAGCAACGGTTAGGCACAATAAGATGCCTGCGCTGACGGCGATTGAGGCAGATATGGAACTGTCGAGTTGGTAGGCGAGTGTGTAGCCGATGGCGACGGAGGCCTGAGAGTAAGCCACAGCTGACCAGAGCATGGCTTTAAGGGATTTGGCGATGAGGTAAGCACTGCTGGCAGGAATGACAAGCAGTGCGACCACTAGGATGGCTCCGACGGCATCAAAAGAGGCAACGGTCGTCATTGAGACCAAAGTCATTAAAAAGTAGTGCCAAAAGACAATATTGATTCCGAGAGAGAGCGCAAGCTTGGGGTGAAAGGCCACGGTTTGTAATCGGTTGAATGCCACAATAATACTGATAAGTACAATGATAAACACCACCGCAATGGCCCAGAACGCTCTAGGGCCAATCTCAAAACCATCGTCTAAGTTTTTCCCCCCCCCTATATGCAAGGTATCGAAAGGAATGAAGGCAATCTCTCCGTATAAGACGCACTCTTGGTCTAGGTCAATTTGCCCTGCGTAGAGAGAGACCAAAATGACTCCAATGGCAAAAAATAGGGTAAAGACAATGCCGATACTGGCATCGTTTTGCAGTTTTCCGACACGGTTTAAGGTGTCGCTTAACCAAGCGGTAAGCAGTCCAATAATGACCGCGCCACCGAGCATAATGGGTAGGGCACGACTGTCGGTGATGAGATAGGCGAGTACGATTCCAAGTAACACTGAGTGGCTGATGGCATCGCCCATTAAGGCTTGACGACGCAAAATTAAAAATACCCCCACTAAGGCACAGGCGGCGGCTACGAGTGAGGCGGTGGCTAAAATCCAAATATCGTTGATCAATTTTTTCCCCCCCCTTCTTTTGAGAGCGTGGCTCCCGGTATTTGATTGCCGTGTGGGTCTTGCTGGCTATTGCGCAACTCTTGTTGCAGCTGAACTTCTTGTGCATCCGTTAAAATATGCTCAATGCGTTCAGCGTGCTGATGCACTTGTTCAGGAGAGAGCTGTGCTTGTTCGTTTAGGTAGTTCTCCCATAGGCGATGGCGTCGGGTGAGTTGTGTCGCTTTTTTGAGGCCTGCTTGAGTGAGGGTGGTGCCTTGCGAAGAGCTTTGAACGAGCCCTTGTCTGTTCAGTTTTTTGAGTGTACTTTGTAAACAGCTGCTGGGCATACTGCGAAACGATTGAATATCGGCTTGGGTAAAGTGGTGACGCGAAAATTGATGACGTTCGTGCAGTTTATACAAAGTGCGCAAAATATTCTCTTCAGCCACTTTTTGGCGTAAACGCTTGTAGTTTAGGTGTTGTTTAATCAGCCCTTTTTGAGGGGCAAATAGCAGCGATAAAATAAATAGGACCGATAAACTGACCACCATCCAAGGACCCGTTGGCATGGCGGGAGCCAGATAGGATATTTGGGTGCTGATGAGTGCACTGAGAGCCCCCAGCAGAGAGGCGATGATGAGGATATGTGCAAGTTGATTGCTCCAGTAACGTGCGGCGGCTATGGGGGTGAGTAGTATGGCAGCCATGAGTACGACACCCACCAGTTGTAAGCCTACGACAACCGACATTACAATTAAGAGTGCTAAGAGCAGTTCGTAACGATTTACCGCAATGCCTAGTGTACGTGCATAGGCTTGGTTAAAGGCGATCAGTCTAAATTTTTGAAAAAACAGCACGACCGTAATGAGGATAAAAATAGTGACGTAACCCAGCAGTTTAATGTCACCTTCGGTCATGGCGGCGGCTTGCCCAAAGAGGATTTTATCGAGTCCACTTTTATTATTAACATCCATTCCTTGAATAAATGAGAGCAACATCAAACCGATGGCAAAGAAAAAAGAGAGGGTGATGGCCAGAGCGGCATCGGCTTTAATTTTGGTATTTTTAGGCAGCCAATCAATTAAGAAAAATCCGAGAAAACTGCTGCATAGTGCGCCGATAAAAATAATGAGTGGATCACGAGTTTGAAACAGTAAAAACGCCATCATAACACCGGGCAGGGCGGCATGAGCCAGAGCATCCCCAATGAGGGCGCGTTTGCGTAAAAAGGCAAAGCCACCAATGACTGAGGCACTCATACCCAGCAATACACTGCCCATCAGTACCCACAGTACGTTCATGTCCTCAAAACGCCAAAAGTGGAGCCAGTTCTCCCAAAAGGAGGGGGGGGGAAATAATGAAAATCCTTCCATTTAGTGTGGGTTACTCTTGGTCATGGGCTTTATTGAGCTGAGTTCGGTACATGGTTTCGGTTAAATCGTTTAAGAGCGATAAGCGACCGCCATAGGTTTTATTTAGGTTCTCTTTGGTTAATACGGTGTGCACAGGGCCAGCGGCAATTAAGCGGGCATTGATAAAAATAATCCAGTCAAAATATTCACCCACGGTGTTGAGGTCGTGGTGCACACAGATAATAGTTTTGCCTTGTGCTTTTAGGGTTTTAAACAGTTCAATAATGGTCTTTTCTGTGGAGACATCCACTCCAGCAAAGGGTTCATCCATTAAATATAAACTGGCTTTTTGCGCCAGTGCACGGGCTAAAAAAACGCGTTGCTGTTGCCCACCCGAAAGCTCACTGATTTGACGATCTTTATAGTCCCACATGCCTAAATCTTCCAGTGCATGCTGTGCAATTTCTCTGTCTATCGCTGAGGGACGTTGCCAGAGTTTCAGTTGCCCGTGTCGTCCCATTAGTACCACGTCAAAGACATTAATGGGAAAGTCCCAGTCAATCTCTTCTCGTTGTGGCACATAGGCAATGGCGAGGCGTTTATGGGTTAAGGGCTCACCAAAAAAACGTGCTTCACCATCCATAATCGGTTCTAAGCCCATAATGCCCTTTAATAGGGTAGATTTTCCAGCGCCATTGGGGCCAACAATGGCAATGGTTTTGCCTTCGGGAATCTCAAAGCTAACATCGGTTAACACTGGTTTATGGTGGTAACGCATACTGAGGTTGTTAACCGATAGGGGGGGGAACTTTTTTGAGTGTGTGTTTGTCATTATTTTAACGCCGAAACTATGGTGTTTACGTTGTGTTTTACCATGCCAATGTAATGACCTGTGGGTGTGTTTTTTAAGCCCATAGCATCGGAGTAAAGCTCCCCGCCCACTGTCAGTGGATGCCCTTCGGCCTCAACCCCTTTTACCAAGGCTTCAATAAAACGAGGTGACACACTGGATTCGACAAATACGGCTTTAACATGGTGTTTAACCACCAATGTTTTCAGTTGCCGAAGGTCTTGCAAACCAAACTCTGAAGCGGTACTGACCCCTTGAAGCCCTTTGACCTGGATATCATACGCTTGGCCAAAATAGCCAAAGGCATCGTGTGCAGTAATTAAAATACGGCGTGATTTAGGAATGGTGGCAATCTCAGCCTGTACCCACAAGTGCAGTTGTTGCAGTTGCTTTAAATAGCTCTGTGCATTGTGTCGATAGGTTTTTTGGTTGCTTGGGTCTTGAGCGATGAGTATCTCTAGCACACGTTCTCCAGCTTTTTGCCATAAGGTAATATCAAACCAAATGTGCGGATCGGGACTGTTATTATGATAGATCAGCTCTTTCGCTGGAATTAGGCTACTGATTGCAAAGACGGGTTTTTTACGCGCCATTTTTTCAAAAATTTCTTGCAGTTTCCCTTCTAGGTGAAGGCCGTTATATAAAATAATATCGGCACGCACCAAACGTCTTAAATCACCTTGGGTCGCTTTATATAAATGCGGGTCTACGCCTGTGCCCATCAAGGCCGTAACCTTGACATGTTTGCCCCCTATATTTTGAGTTAAATCGGCAATCATGCCTGTGGTGGTCACAATATTGAGTTGCGCCAGCGCTATGAATGGTGCAAGCAGTAAGCTTAATCCCAAAATAAAGGGGGAGAAAAATTTAAAAAAGGCCAAGTCAATGCATCCTATCTGAGTACGGTAAATTTGTTAAGAGACCCTTTAAGGAGCCTCTAAACAAGTCATGAATTGTTTTTTAACTAAGGCTAATAAAAAAGTTAGTCATGGCTAATTATTATCCGAATACTATACCTGAAATGCTTGAATAATAAAATGGGAGTTTTTTGAAGTGGATATCTCTCCCCCTCTCTTTCTTCTTTGATAGAGGGGAGATCGTTATAGGAACTTTTGGGAGCTACGTTAGATTTTAAATGTAGGTTTAGACTTTGGTTTTTTAAGAGGTTTATGAGTACGGGTCAGTTGTACTATTACTTCGGTGTGAGTCGTATGGGCAAACATATCAATCATGCCCGCTTTGGTGAGGCGGTAACCTTGCTTCTCGAGCTCTTTAATGTCTCTAATTAAGGTAGCGGCATTGCAGGAGACGTACACAATAATGTGTGCCTTAAGTTTACCCAGTACTTTACAGAGGTTAAAAGCACCTTGGCGTCCTGGGTCGAGCAAAATTCGATCGTATGTCTGTTTTTTAAACCATGGCTTAGGGGTTACCTCTTTAAAGAGATCGCCTTTGTAAAAAGAGACGGAATTAAGTGCGTTGTGCTGTGCATTTTGTGTGGCAGTATTGACTAAATTTTGTTCGCCTTCAATGCCCACGGTGCTGTTGACCTGCTGGGCGATAGGGAGGGTGAAATTTCCAACCCCACAGAAAAGATCCAGCACGTTGTGCTGTTCATTGAGTGTTAACCAGTCCAGTGCTTGAGCAATCATCTGTTGGTTGAGTGACTGGTTGATTTGGATAAATCCATCAGCAGGAAATTCAATTTTAAGTGGCGTATCTGAAGGTGTGTTGAGCGTGTAGTAAGGCGTGCCGACTTGAGCGCTTGATTCTTCTGTGAATGGTAAGCCAAAAATACCCTTGTCCGCTTCAACCAGAGTCACCTCTTTTTGAGCACGGCTGGCTTGGCTGAGTAGGGCGGGTTTATTATCTTGAATGGTTTGGTTTAGCGCAGGCGTTAAAATAGGGCAATCATCAATATCGACCACCTCATTAGAGGCTTTTGCTTTAAATCCTAAACGGGCGATTTTGTCTTTTTTGCTAATAACATAGCTTAAACGAGCGCGACGTCGGTAATGTTTGTCCTCGCCTACGATGGGAGAAACCGTTTGGCACTGTTGCGCATCCACCGATTGGGTGAGCTGAGTGACGAAGTTTTGGTTCTTCCAATACCGTTGTGCATCAAGTGATAGGTGTTGCAATTGACACCCTCCACACTGGTTATAAATGGAGCAAAAAGGTTGCGTTCGTTCGGGGGAGGGGGTTTTAAGTTCTAGGCAGTCGGCATCGTCAAAGTTATCATGATATTTGGTTATTTTTGCCGTCACAATATCACCCGGAATGGCATCGTTCACAAAAATAGTTTTGCCTTCAAAATGACCCACGCCTCGTCCGTCGTGAGTGAGTCCGTTGATTTGTAGGTTTTCTAGGAGGGAGTTTTGGGTTGTCATGGCGATTTGAGAGGCCTTATGGTTATGGTAATGTGTAGAATAATGGCGCTATTTTAGCAGTCTGGGAGCTTGTCCGTGAATGAATCTCGTTGTATGGGAGAGCGGTAGCTATTGCCCAAATGCATTTTGTATCCACTCTGGGGAGGTTTGTTTGCCCTCAAAGGTGATGACATCAAATCGCATAGGCAGGTGATTGAGTGCACTGTTTTTGAGTAAAAATAGTTGAGCACACTGGGTAATTCGGTGCTGCTTTTGAGGGGTTACAAATTCACTTGGATGACCGTATCGAGTGTTTTTTCGATATTTAATTTCAAGAAAAACTAAGGTGGGTTCCTGATTGGGTTGGGCGTTATGGGAGGTAGGAGAGAGGGCGATAATGTCTATTTCTCCCCCTTTACAGCGATAGTTTTGTTCAAGAATTTGAAACCCTTGTGCTTGCAGCCAGTCAGAGGCTTGTTGCTCTTTTTGTGCACCCGAGGTACTGGCTGTCTTTTTTTTGTTAAACCACATCTGAATCCAGTTATTCAATTAAGGGGATAAGTTTCCCTTTTGAGTCATAGGTTGCCCAAATTAAATTTTGTTGAATGAGTTGATCCTTAAGCGTAAGCTCGCCTGTTTTTCCGTGGGCTAAGTAGCCCCCCATTTTTAAATTGTGTAGATGAGTGGCCACTTGAAAGCTGTCCCAACCAAAGGCTTCAAAATTAGAGGTTAAGTCTTCGGGTTGAAAGACCACTGAGTGGGTTAAGAACTGGACTCCCGCTAAGTCTCGGTTAGTTTTAATGTATTGTGGTTTTTTTGGGGAGAGCTGTGCCGTGCCATAAATGGGCGTTTTTAAATTAAAAAAAGCAAACTGTGGTTTAAATACAGCCATTCGTGTTGCGTTATCGATAATGACTATGGCATCAAAGTCTTGGCGAGTACGGGGGAAAAACTTTAATTTATGCCCCGTTGCCCAGCGAAGTGTATCGTAACGCTCTTTACTTTTTCCTTCATTAATTAAGGCGCTTAATGCTTGGCGTAATTTGGGCTTTTTATCGGGGTAAATGCTGACAATTGCACGGTGATTTATCTCTTGTTCCCATGCAGTTTTGAGGGCGCTGGCCATTTTAGAATCGGCTGTCCCGTCGTTACTTAAGATGCCAATATTTTGATAGTTTTTGGCTTTAAAGTAACGAATGAGTTGTGAGATTTCATCCGCTGATTTATAGCTAAACTGAGTAAATGGCGCGTATTCAATGCGGTTGAGTGCCAGTACCTCTTCATCGGCAACGGTAATGAGTCGGTCAATGGCTTCTTTACGCAGGGGGCCAATAATAAAATCAGCACCCGCTTGTTTGGTTTGTTGGTAAAGGTTTTCCAAATTATCTAAATCGGATGAGTTGTGAAAGGTGACTTGGGCTTGCTGGTTGGATGCCATAAAAGCTTTCATAATGCCGCTTTTAATTTGATTGGAGACGTGTTCGTATTTTCCTTCAAAAGGCAAAAGTACGGCTATATGTTTTGGGGGGGTAAAAAGGCTGTTTTGCATATTAATGCCAGGCAGCAAGTGGTGCATGTAGATGGCATCGTGGCTGCTCTCACTTAATTTAGCAAGGTTTGTTTGTAAAGATTCGGCAGGGCCTTTTAGCGTTGCAAGCAGTTCCCCCCACTGTTGGACAGAGGTATTAGGGTGCTGCTTTAGAATTTGAATGATGCTTTTGATGGATTCCAATGGGTGCTGACTAATGGCATCCCAAATGCGTTGTTCAATTTGTGCCTGTTCGCTTTCGCTGGCTGTTTGCCAAAGTTGCTGGTTCAATAAAATAAAATTAGGCCATTCGCCTTGTTGTTGGGCGGTCGCTGTTTGCAGCTCTAATTCAATTTCACTTAAGGTAATTAAGTCTTCGGCTTTTATTTGGGGGGGCGGTGTTGTTTTTAAGACTTCTGGTGCATAGCTAGGCTCTGTTGACGTAGGGGCTTTTTGAGTATGTTTTGGTGGGGTGCTACAGCCGTTTAAGCTGAGCAAAGCAATCAATGCGCTGGATAAGGCTAGGATTTTTACAGGGTAAAGAGGTATGATGTTTTTCATTTTTAAGTGTGTACGGTTTATTAAAAAATTGTGTTGATTATATCGTAAAGTTGCTTAGGCGTTTAAAATAAGACGAGGTGACTGAATACAAAATGGGAGAATGCTATTAATACTATGCCTGAAACAACAAAACAGGGAACCTTGTTTATTGTTGCGACACCGATTGGAAATTTAAAAGACATTACCCAGCGAGCCGTTGAGGTATTGGAGTCGGTCGATTGGGTGGCAGCTGAAGATACACGCCATACCAAGCCTTTATTGCAGACATTGGGTATTAATCAAACCCTAATCAGCTTGCATGATCACAATGAAGCAAGTCGGAGTGTTCAGTTATTAGCCCGTTTACAGCAAGGTGAGTCGGGGGCGTTGGTATCGGACGCTGGCACACCACTGATTAATGACCCTGGTTATCACTTGGTGAAACTGTTGCGAGAGCACAATATTAATGTGGTACCGATTCCTGGAGCCAGTGCGGTCATTACCGCATTGTGTGCCGCGGGCTTGCCTACGGATCGTTTTAGCTATGAGGGCTTTTTGCCTGCTAAATCGGGTAAGCGCTGTTTGGTGCTGGCGGGGTTAAAAGAGGATGTGAGAACACTGGTTTTTTATGAGTCACCACATCGCGTTCAAGCGACATTGATCGACTTACAGCAAGAGTTTGGTGGAGATAGAGTAATGTCAGTGGCGCGCGAGTTGACCAAAAAATTTGAACAGTTTGTGCAGGGAACGATTGATGAAGTGATCGCTTACTTTGAGCATAACTCGGATAAGGTTCGCGGAGAATTTGTGTTAATGGTGGGCGGCGCAACGGAAAAAGAGGCGGTGGCTCTGTCGGAGTGGGACAGCTTGATTGAGGTGCTGTTAAAGCAAAAACTGCCTGTTAAACAGATCTCTGAAATTGTAGCCGACTATGCGGGCATCAAGAAAAAACCAATTTATAACCGAGTGCTGGCGTTAAAAGATTAAGGTTTTTAGGGCGACAATAGTCCTGCTGATTTTAAGGCTTTAATCACGTACACATCGTAGCGCGTATTGGGGCTGGATATTTGTGTAGTAGGGATCAGTTTGGGATTATCCAGCTGAATAATAGGCGCATTTTTAGGGCGTTTGACCACCACGCGATAACCTGCTGTTTTCAGAGCCGCTTGCAGTAAGTGTTGACTGTCTTGGTCGGGGCCAACTAAGTGTTGCAGGACTTTCATCTCTTTTTTAGTGGCCGCTTTCTTTTTCTTTTCGGGATACATAGGGTCCATGTAAACCACTTCTACAGAGTGGTTGAGAGTGTGTGCTTGATGTCGTAAAAAGTGAGCCGAATCGGCATGAATAACATTTAAACGCGCTAAGATATCGTGCAGTTCTGAGTCGGAATCCTCCGAATTTAAAAAGGCCTCTCCGCGTTGCAACGCGTCTTTTAATAGGGCGGATACCGCAATGGAGCGCTCGAGCATGAGCACATGACAGCCCAGTGAAGCCAGTACAAAGCTGTCGCCTCCCATGCCTGCGGTGGCATCTATTACGTGTGGCAGTCGGTTCTCTATTTTTCCCATGGCTCTCACGAGTGGTTGATTTTTTCCCCCCCCATATTGACGACGATGGGCTTTTTTTCCTGTGACAAAATCAATAAAGACTGCGCCACTGTCTGGTTGAAATAGCGCCAGTTTGGCTTGAGTCTCCTTGGCTGTTTGATACCATCCCATGGTGATGCTTGGCGGTGTTTCAAGCGTGTGTACCAGTGGCAGTTGATAGATTTGGCTCAGAGATTCTGCGTCTTTTTGAGCCTGTTCAGGATCTCCAAAAGGGCTTATTTGAATGGCAATGGAATGGGTCATGCTGACTACACTTTTTATAGAATAACGACAGGAACTTATTTTAAAGTAGTTTAAGTTCAAGCGTATAATTATTAAAAAACCTCCTTAAGTGTTAAGAGAGACCTTGTCAAAGGTGGTTAAAAAAGTATCGTTTATCGTTATGAAGAGACTAAAAGGGTTTAAGTTGAAATTAAGTGTATCTGTGTGGCCAGTGCTGTTTTTAAGTCTGTTGGTAACAGGGCCTGTGTCTGCGGCTTTGGAGGATTCGCCTGTTTTGCAGGATTTTAATCAATTACAGCATGCGGGTTTATTAGTGTTGGATGCGGAGCAAGTGCCGGTGTACGCTAAAAATGCTAAGCAGTCTTTTATTCCCGCCTCTACCACAAAGCTGATTACTGCACTGTTGGCACTGCAATATTGGGGTGAAGATTACCAATTTAAGACTGAATTTTATTTGACCTATAGGGGGGGAGAGAAATTTAAAACGACGGTGCCTACCTTATTAATTAAAGGGTTTGGCGACCCGTTTTTGGTGTCAGAAGAGCTGGCTTTGATTGCCAAGCAGTTAGCCAAGCAGTTAAAACAACAGAATATTCAGAAGTTATCAGGCATTATTCTTGACACCAGTTACTACCAAGGAGGGGGGGTAAGATTTTCTGGAGCAGGGCATAGCGATAATCCTTACGATGCGGTGTCATCCGCATTAGCGGCCAACTTTAATACGGTCTATCTTCAACAGACAGAACAAGGCATTATCTCGGCCGAATCTCAAACACCAATTACTCCAGCGGCTTTAATGCTTGCAGAGGAGAGTAATTTGTTTTCTGAGACAATAAAATCAATGAAGGGGGGGAAAAAACGGGTAAATTTAGGGCGAGATGAGGCGTTGGGGCAACGTTATTTTGCGGAGTTATTGAGGGCTTTTTTAAAGCAAGAGGGGGTTGCCGTTTCGAATGATGTGGCATGGCAAACCCTTGAAAAGGCATTTGAACCGATCTTATTGTACCAGCACCGTAATCAACGAACCTTGGCGGAGGTTGTGACGCCAATGATGAAATATTCCACCAATTTTATCGCCAATCAGTTGGCATTAAATTTAAGCCGAGAGTGGTTGGGAGCACCCGCCAATGCCGAGCGGGTGGCAAAGGTGTATCAACAGCGTTTAGTAAAATTATTTGATTGGCAACAATTTACTATTGAAGAGGGAGCGGGGTTGTCTCGACAAAATCGCTTATCCCCTCAACAATTGATTGATGTACTGGAGGCGTTTCAACCTTGGCGTCACTTACTGCCCGAAATTGAACCCAATGTGTATGCTAAATCGGGCACCTTATTGGGGGTGAGTACACTTGCAGGCTACCTTTATAAAGAGGAGCAATGGTTTCCTTTTGCATTAATGATTAATCAAGCGGTTCCTTTTCGGTATCGTAATCAACTGGTGAGAGCTTTAGCGCCTAAATAGAGGGCGGCTTTACTCGCTTTTTCAGTCTTGCTAAGGTAGACTAAGCGCCATAAAAAGTGGGTTGGACAATCGCGGGAGCGTTTTACGCTTCGGAGGAAAGTCCGGGCACCATAGAGCAGAATGCCAGCTAACGGCTGGGCGGCGTGAGTCGATGGACAGTGCAGCAGAAAATATACCGCCGATGGCTTGCTTGCAAGCACAGGTAAGGTTGAAATGGTGCGGTAAGAGCGCACCGCGCATTTGGTAACAAATGTGGCAGTGAAAACCCCATTCGGTGCAAGACCAAATAGGGAAACAACGTTTTAAGCTTGCTTAAAACACCTTGCTGCTCGCAGGGGTTTCCGGGTAGGTTGCTTGAGGTTAGCAGTGATGTTTAATCCAGATGAATGGTTGTCACTTTTAGAGGAGCAATTTTCTAAAAGTACAGAACCCGGCTTATAGACCCACTTTTTATTTTTTTAATTATTTTCTCTTTTTTAATTTCTATTAAAAAAATCCCCACTTTGAATATTTTTTTGCTTTTTTGAACGTTACTCCCTTCTTTATGTTGTATCTCTTTTGGTCTATTACTCTACATATAGTGTTTTTATACGGTACTGTTTTAGTTTGCCATTTATCGAGTTATTTTGCTTGTTTTAAAGCGTCAAATTAAAAAATACTTTTTGTTGTTTTTGTAAGTCATTGAATTTATTGAGTATAAGTATTTATACCACCTTATAAGTTTTTATAATGATACCGTGTAAGTTGTTGTCTTGTAATGAAAATATTCTGTTTTGCCAGTTGACAGGGAGGCCTAATGTCCATATAGTGGCGCTTAGTGGGGCAAAGTGGTGAAAAGTGGTGAAAGATGCTTTTTTTTAGAGGAATCAATTCAGTCAATTTGGATATTAAGGGACGCATGGCGATCCCTAAGAAGTATCGTGATGCAATTTCTGAAGCCAGTGATAACCAAATGGTGGCCACGATTGACCTGCACAGCCCCTGCTTATTGATTTATACGCTAGACGAATGGGAAGTGATTGAGCGCAAGTTAATGGCGCTGCCCAATGTTGATCCACAAGCACGTTTGTACCAAAGGTTATTGTTGGGACACGCTTCGGAAGTGGATGTGGATGCACAGGGACGTATTTTAATTCCTAGCTTATTAAGAGAGCACGCTAAAATTGATAAACCGGCCATTTTATTAGGTCAGGGTAATAAATTTGAACTTTGGTCACAAGAGGCATGGGATGCCAGTCGTCCAGATATGTTGGAATCGGTTGTTTCGGGTGATGTATCTGAATCATTGGCCAGCTTAAGTTTTTAAATTAGCACCCTTTATTTAAGGGTGTATTAAAGTACAAGGCAGCATAATATTGAGTGACGCATTGAAATCTGAATTTAACCATTACTCGGTGCTGTTACGTGAGTCGATCGATGGCTTAAATATTAAACCTGACGGCGTGTATATTGACTGCACCTTTGGCCGTGGAGGGCATTCAAGAGCCATTTTAAATGCGCTGGGTGACAATGGACGATTGTTAGCGATAGACCAAGATCCTGAAGCCATTGCGTATGCAAAAGAACATTTTGAAGATAAACGTTTTGAGATTCAATATGGTAGTTTTGAAGCGATTAAATCGTACTGTGAAGACCGTGGTTTAGTTGGAAAAATAGATGGAATTTTATTGGATTTAGGGGTCTCTTCTCCACAGTTGGATGATGCGGAACGAGGCTTTAGCTTTATGCGAGAAGGGCCTCTGGACATGCGAATGAATCCTGAGGCGGGGTTAAGTGCCAAAGAGTGGTTGGCACAAGTGGATGAGAAAACCCTTAAGTTAGTGCTACAAAATTATGGCGAAGAGCGTTTTTCAGGGCGTATCGCAAGAGTGATTAAAGAAGAAGTTGCGGAAGGCAGGTTAAATACCACGTTGGACTTGGCAGAGTTGGTTAAAAAAACGTCACCAAAGGTAGATAAGAATAAACATCCTGCAACGCGCACATTTCAGGCTATTCGTATTGCGGTTAATCGCGAATTGGATGTGCTTAAAAATGTATTGATTGCGGCAATGGAAGTGTTGGCTCCGGGTGGGCGTTTGTCGGCGATTAGTTTTCACTCGTTAGAAGACCGAATTGTGAAGGTGTATATTCGCGATCAGTCTAAAATAAAAGATTTATTTCCAGACTCTCCGATCTTAATTGAAGTGGTTGAGCCGATTCTTAAAAAAGTAGGTAAGCCCATTTTTCCAAGTAAGGCTGAGTGTCAGGATAATTCGAGATCGCGCAGTGCGGTGTTAAGAATTGCAGAAAAGATTTAAGTATTGAGTAATGCATCAAAGTATTGATGCGTGTTGAAGTTATTAATTTTATTGTTTTATTACGTTGTTCATAGGGAGCTGTCGCCATGAAATTTGTAGGAAAAGAAACCACACCAGTTAGAGCACCTGGAATGCCCGTTATTAAAGTCATTGGTTTAGGCGGTGGCGGTGGTAACGCTGTGGATTATATGGTTCGTTCAGAAGTAAAGGATGTTGAATTTGTGTGTGCTAATACGGATGCTCAAGCATTGGACAACTCAGTGGCCAAAGTTTGCATTCAATTAGGTGCGGGCGGTTTAGGTGCGGGTGCAGATCCTGAGCGTGGTAAGCAAGCAGCGAAAGAGAACCTAGAACAAGTTAAAGAGCAGTTAAAAGAGACTGATATGGTCTTTATTACGGCTGGTATGGGCGGCGGGACAGGAACTGGTTCCGCACCCGTTGTGGCGCAAGCAGCACGTGAAATGGGTATTTTAACGGTAGGTGTAGTGAGCAAGCCGTTTAGTTTTGAACGACGTAATAAAATTGCGGACCAAGGCATTTTGGACCTGCAAGAGCATGTAGACTCTTTGATTGTAGTGCCTAATGATAAATTATTAAAAGTACTGGGCAAAGATTTTGTCTTGGCTAAGGCGTTTGATTACGCCAATGAAGTACTTCATGGCGGTGTTCAGGGGATTTCTGAATTGGTTACACGCCCAGGTATTATCAATGTGGATTTTGAAGATT
>WFQP01000121.1 GCA_015487015.1 Thiomicrorhabdus sp. | reverse complement strand
CCGCAACGCTTTGCAAATTAGAATACACGGGAATGTCATTCAATATGGCTTCTTGAGTGGCTAAGGTTCGCTCGCCTTTTCCCGTTCTAACCAGATAAGGACGCATATTTTTGGAAAGCGCCACTTGCATGTCTGCCAGCGTATCGCCCACCATCGGCATTCCCGCCAAGCTTAAATCAAAACGCTGTTCAATCGCGGTTAACATGCCCGTTGCAGGCTTGCGGGCGGGTGAATGGTCTTCGCTCAAATAGGGCGCATAACTGATCCAGTCTACGCCATGTTCTCCAAGCAAACCTTGCAGTTTTTGATGCATATCACTCAACTGATGTCGACCATAATAGCCACGCTTAATGCCGGACTGATTGGTGGCGATGGCGACCAGCCACCCCGCTTGTTTTAAGGCCTTTATCGCCTCAATACTGCCTGGTTCGGGTTGCCACTCATCGGCCGATTTAATATACGCATCCGAATCAACATTAATGACGCCGTCACGGTCTAATACAATAATTTTTTGCATGGTTTATTGTGTTCTCTATCAAAAGACCCCAGTCCTTCCCTTGCCAAGGGGGGGGGGAGAAAAAAAGCGAGTATTTAACCGCCAACTATTCCTGTAAAAATGGGGTCTTAAGGCACTATAATCTTGACACATCCGCCACTTGTAAAAACAGTTGGTAGATTTGGTTCAGTAACGCCAAACGGTTTTGGCGTACAGGCAAGTTATCTGTCATCACCATAACGTCATCAAAGAATTGATCTACCGCTTCTCGAATGGTGGCCAGTGAACGAATAGCCGCAACATAGTCACGCTGTGCTACGTGTGCATTAACCGTTTCACGCAACGCTTCTAGCTCCGACCACAGTGCTTTTTCGGCCTCGTCTTCAAACAACTCGGCATTAACCGCATCCGGTAATGTTTCGCTGTTTTTCTTTAAAATATTGGCAATACGTTTGTTGGCCGCACTTAAACTTTCGGCCGCAGGCATTTGACTGAATTGTTGTACCGCTTCAATACGTTTGGCAAACTCAATCGGTTGTGCGGGACGACACACTCGTACCGCTTCAAACTGCTCTGAGCTAATGCCTTGATCGCTATAGTAAGCGCGTAAACGACCGATAATGAAATCATAAATCTCATCCATTAACGCATCGGTACTTTCAACCGATTCATGTAACTCTAAACTGCTTTGAATCAGTTGATACAGATCCACGTCCAACTGCTTTTCAATCATAATGCGCACCAAGCCCAAGGCCGCGCGGCGCAGAGCAAACGGGTCTTTATCGCCCGTTGGAATTTGGCCAATACCAAAAATACCGGTAATGGTATCTAGCTTATCGGCAATCGCTAAGGCTTGCGCCACGGCCGAACTGGGCAAGTCATCCCCAGAGAAGCGTGGGCGATACTGCGCTTCAATCGCCTCAGCAACTTCAATGTTCTCATTTTGTTCGGTGGCATAATAGCGCCCCATCACGCCTTGAAGGTCTGGAAACTCACCGACCATCTCGCTCAATAGATCGCATTTGGACAGACGTGCGGCACGGGTCGCAATCTCGGCACTCACGCCCAATGGTTTGCCAATGATGACCGTTAAACTTTCTAAACGCTCCACTTTATCAAACAGCGTACCCAATTGTTTTTGGAAAACGACGGTTTTTAAACGAGGCAAGAAGTGTTCTAACGACTGTTTATTGTCTTGATCCCAGAAGAATTTGGCATCGGCCAAACGAGGACGAATGACGCGCTCATTACCAAACTTAACTGCGGCTGGATTGCTGCTTTCAATATTACTGATGGTAATAAATTTAGCCATCAGCTGGTTTTGCTCGTCCAACATGTGAAAGTATTTTTGATGCCCTGCCATCGCTGAGACCAATGCCTCAGAAGGCACGGTTAAAAAGCGTTCGTCAAAATCACCGACTACCGCCACTGGCCATTCATTTAACGCGGTAACTTCTTCTAACAAGGCCGAATCAATAACGGCCGTTCCACCCGCTTTTTGGGCGGCTTCGGTCACTTGTGTGTGAACACTTTTAGAGCGTTCAGCAAAGTCGACCAACACATACCCCTGCGTACGCAACACCTCTACATACTGGCTTGGATGTGAAATCACAAACTCCGCTGGCGCATGAAAACGATGACCCCGTGTGGTATTAGAAGCTTGATGTCCTAATATGGTTGCGGGAACTACTTGCTCGCCTAACAACATTAACACCCAGTGTACGGGTCGAACAAATTCAATATCCGAATCGCCCCAACGCATCCGCTTTGGAATCGGCAATTTTGCCAACGATTGACTGACGATATTGGGTAAAAGACGCTCTGCTGGCTGACCTTTTTGCTCAAGGTTGTACGCTATCCAGATGCCTTTATCGGTCTCAATTTCAATGAGCTCTTCAACCGTTGCACCACAACCACGGGCAAACCCTTGCAGTGCTTTAGTGGGATTGCCTTCGGCATCAAATCCCGCTTTTTTAGCGGGACCTTTGCGCTCAATCACTTTGTCTGCTTGAACCGTTTGCAATCCCTCAATGTGAACGGCCAGACGGCGCGGCGCGGCATAAATGGAAACGTCACCATAAGCCAGTTCCGCGTCTTTTAAACCTTGTTCAATGCCCGAAGCAAAGGCTTCACTTAGGCGTTTAAGGGCTTTAGGAGGAAGTTCTTCCGTCCCAATTTCAACTAAAAATGACTCCGTTGCAATCGACATTATTTTTCCCCCCCCTTATTTTGTGTCTTGTTTTGTTTCGTGTTTTTAACCAGCGGAAAGCCAAGTGCTTCACGCCCTTCGTAATAGGATTTTGCAATCTGTTTGGCCATGGTTCGCACCCGCCCAATAAAACGCGCACGTTCGGTCACGCTAATGGCGTGACGCGCGTCCAACATATTAAAGGCATGAGAGGCTTTTAAGACTTGCTCATACGCTGGCAAAGGCAATTTGTCTTCGACCAATTTGGTAAAGATTTGCTCACACTCATCAAAGGTTCGAAACAGAATATCGGTATCGGCTTTCTCAAAATGATAGGTGGACATTTCCACTTCGTTTTGATGAAACACATCGCCATAAGTGACTTTGCCTTCTGGTCCATCCACCCACGTTAAATCGTAAACACTGTCCACACCCTGCAAATACATGGCGATGCGCTCTAAACCGTAGGTGATTTCACCAGTAACCGGCTTGCACTCAATACCGCCTACTTGCTGAAAATAGGTAAACTGGGTGACTTCCATGCCATTCATCCACACTTCCCAGCCTAAGCCCCAAGCACCTAATGTTGGGGATTCCCAGTTGTCTTCCACAAAACGAATGTCGTGTTCAAGTGGGTCAACGCCCATTTTTTTAAGCGACTCTAAATACAACTCTTGAATATTATCGGGCGACGGTTTTAGCATGACCTGAAACTGGTAGTAGTGCTGTAAACGGTTTGGATTTTCGCCATAACGACCATCCGTTGGACGACGACAAGGCTGAACGTAGGCCGCTCGCCAAGGCTCAGGGCCAATGGATTTTAGAAACGTAGCGGGGTGAAACGTACCCGCCCCCATTTCAATATCGTAAGGTTGCATAATCACGCACCCTTGCTCTGCCCAAAACGCTTGTAACGTTTGAATTAACCCTTGAAATGTCCGAATATCTGTTGCTGCCGACACCGTTTAAACCCCTCTTTACCTAATATTGGTTGCATTCATGCCTCTATTTGAGAGAATAGCGCATTCAAAAAATGGCGATAATTATACCGTATTTTCAAACCCCATTTAAAAACCTCTACAGAGACCTCGCGTTAAAACAATGAAAAACGACACAATCCACGCGCTTGCACACCATGTTATTGATGCCAAAGGGCTAAAATGCCCGATGCCAGTGATTAAATTACAACAACAAGTGCGTAAAAGCCAAGCAGGTGAATTAATTGCGATTGAGTGCACGGACCCAACCGCCGAACAGGATATTGCCAGTTGGGCAAAAGTGAATAAACATGTATTTGAAAAGCTTGAGAAAACAGAATATGGCTGCGTAATACTACTCTCCATACAAGCAAGAACACAATAGCTTCTCTCTGCTTTACCTCGTTTAAGTTAAAACAGCCATGCTTTTTCAAAAGTATCCTCCCTTGTTTTCGGTATAATTGACCCCATTAAAAAATGGCTCTAATTTTTAAAAAACCGTAACGAAAATTAAATGAAAAAAACATTCTCTCGACAATACCTTTGGAAAACACTTCTTGTTACCTTATTCGTTGCGGGGTTCATTTCGTTCTTTTTTTCTGCCAATGCCAACACTCCATTTGAACCCAAACGCACCCAACATCCCCTACCTGAACAAACTAAAAATATTGAACAAACAACCACAGCTTCCAACCCCTCTACTAAAGAATGGCAAGAACTGGTTGTAAAAATTCGTAAAAATGGCTCCTTAGGTGCCGCATTAGACCGATTAAAAATATCCCCAGCCACCACCCATGCCATTAATCAGCTCAAAAATAGCCACTTATTAACCAAGGTACGCTCAGGTGACCAACTAACCGTTTGGGTAGACAAACATCATCAACTGCAAAAAATCCTCTACCCTAAATCGCAGACTCTTTCGCATGAACTGGTTAAAACTGAAAACGGCTACCGTATTATTGAAAAAAAGAAACCGATTGATATTCGTACCGAAACCGCCTCTGGTACCATCAATGGCTCCTTTTATGTGGCCGCTAAAAAAGCAGGGTTAAGCGCCCGAAGTATTATGAACTTGTCCGATATTTTTGCTTGGGATATCGACTTTTCTCGTGAGCTTCAAGTAGGCGACACCTTCAAAGTCATTTATGAAACCAAATATTTAAACGGAAAATATATTGGAGATGGCAGTATTCTTGCGGCAGAAATTACCCGTAACAAGGGAAAGCAAACCCATCATGCCTTTATTGTGCGTGATGAAGATAAAGTCATCGGCTATTACGATGAAAACGGACGAAACTTAAAAAAAGCCTTTTTACGTAGCCCCGTTGACTACGTTCGCATTACCTCAAAATACAATCCAAAACGCTTTCATCCTGTATTAAAACGCACTCGCCCACACCGTGGTGTAGATTATGGAGGGCCACAAGGCACACCCATTCGTGCAACAGGAGATGGAAAAATTGTCTTTCGAGGCTGGGGAAAAGGCTACGGTCGCCATGTTAAAATTAAACACGCAGGAAAATACACCACCTTATACGCCCACTTTTCAAAATTTGGAAAGTACAAAAAAGGGCAATACGTTAAACAAGGCGATGTCATTGGTTACATGGGAAAAACAGGTATGGTAACGGGGGTACATTTACACTATGAATTCCGTGTGAACAATAAGCACGTTGATCCGCTAAAAGTTAAGTTTCCTGATGCACAACCCTTGGCTAAAGAATACCGAGCAGAGTTTAAAAAATCTTCCTCCTTCTTACTCTCACAACTTGAGCGTTTAGATGGTCGAACCAATATTGTACGAAACTTTGAATAAATGACCTTTTCTTCCCCCCCCTCCCAATACTTTGTGGGACTTATGTCTGGTACCAGTGCCGATGGCGTAGATGCGGCACTGGTTGAATTTAAGGGGGGGGAAATTTTATTACGACACTTTATTAGCCCAGAGCTTCCCACAAGCTTAAAACACCAACTGGTTCAACTTAATCAAAGTAACACTCTATCACTTGAGCAACTCGCCCAACTCTCTTTTGATCTCTCACAACAGTTTATTCAAGCCACTCAACAACTGCTTGCAGAACAGAACTTAACCGCCCAAAATATTTGTGCTATTGGCAGTCATGGCCAAACCATCTACCATGCCCCCCATATTCCCATGACCTTACAAATTGGCCACCCCGCTTTCATCGCTAAGGCCACTCAAATTCAGACCGTGGCAGATTTTAGAGTGGATGATATGGCCTTGTCTGGACAAGGCGCCCCATTTGCCCCCGCCTTTCATCAAGTAATGTTTCAACAAAAATCCCCCTGCTTTATCGTTAACATTGGTGGCATCGCCAATGTAAGCTACCTACCTAGCCAACTCAAAAATAGCCTCCATAAAGAGGGGGGGGAAAATGTTTTACAAGGCTACGATACAGGCCCTGGCAATGCATTAATGGATGAAATTTGCCAACAACACTTTAACCGACCTTTTGACGACGGTGGAAAGCTTGCCAAACAAGGGACAATTAACCAAGCCTTAT
This sequence comes from Thiomicrorhabdus sp., assembly GCA_015487015.1. Classification (GTDB taxonomy): domain Bacteria; phylum Pseudomonadota; class Gammaproteobacteria; order Thiomicrospirales; family Thiomicrospiraceae; genus Thiomicrorhabdus. The sequence continues at coordinate 869 of WFQP01000121.1, read as the reverse complement.
TACAGCAACTACTGGCACACCCCTATTTTAAGCTTGCACACCCTAAAAGTACTGGACGTGAAACCTTTAACTTAAGCTGGCTTACTCAACAAATTAAACAACTACCGGATTCAGAAAAACTTTCACCCGTGGATATTCTTTGTACCCTCAATTGCTTTACGGCGACCACCATTGCCAACGAAATACATAACATCGTACAACAACACAACCTAACACAATATACCAATATACCCGTTTGGATTGTGGGTGGCGGTGCATTGAACCCACAACTGATTCAGTCCATTCAACAACTAACCTCATACAACGTGCAAAGCACGGAAGCCATTGGACTGAATCCCAACGCCATTGAAGCCATGATGTGCGCTTGGTTGGCCAAGCAACGAGTTGACAACCAAGCGGTTGCGCTCTCAACAGTCACCGGTGCGAAAAGAGATGCGGTACTCGGCGGGCTTTGGCATCCTTAAAACCAAAAAAGCCCAAGGTTTTTATAAACCCTGGGCTTTTTTAAAAGTAAATAAATATTGGTCTAACAACCATCCCCACGTTTTTCAACGGGCAAGTAGCACAAACTTCCTGAACCTTTATAAACTTGAGTGGGTCTAAAAATCTTATTGTCTTGCAACTGCTCGCGCCAATGCGCCATCCACCCCGCTGAACGTGCTACGGCAAATATCGGGGTAAAAATACCAACATCAAAGCCCATCTCTTTATACAGAATACCCGAATAGAAATCGACATTGGGGTAAACCCCTTTATGTCCTAATAGCTCTTCGCATATTTTTTCCACTTCCAGCGCCGTTTGAAAAATCGTACTCAACTCTTCCGATTTTTCTTTCAATAAGGCCGAAGAGAGTTTTTGCAAAATCGTG
>WFQP01000120.1 GCA_015487015.1 Thiomicrorhabdus sp. | reverse complement strand
TTGAAAACCTTGTGAATAGCTGACTATTCCCCTCCGTTTCCCACCTTAATCAGTCAAATTTTTTCTCTCGCACCCCTCTCGTGCAAAGGTCTCATTTAAAACAAAATAAGGGCTTGTCTTTTTTTTTCAAGTCAACCGTTGTACCTCAACCATTTCAGGCAAAACAGGGTCGTATATTTTTCGAGTGATTCCCCAACCTAAAATCACCCCAATAAATCCTCCCATAATAGAGGCTAGCTCCTGCATTGACTCCGTCAATCCTAACTCACCCCCTACTCCTAAAAATAATAGGGCAAAAACAAACAAGCCAAGTAGTGGAATGCCATACGCCATAAATGCTTGTTTGATTAATTGAGATTGATCCAATTTAAGCGTGACCATATCACCCACTCGTCCCTGAATACTATTTTTAACTTTAATCAACCCGCGAGAACCGCCTTTAAAATACCCCGCTAAAGCCGATGTGCCGCAACTGGACGAGGAGGCGCAACCATTACAGCCCGAGGTTACTTGAACCTGAACGTAAGCAAAACCCGCCTCAATCGAAACGATTTTCCCCTGTTCTGTTAATATTTTTTGCTCAGACACCCTTCCACCCATATTTTTGTTAACGGTTTAAATTATAATACCCGAAGCAACAAGCGGCTTAATCGCATAATCATGACATCAATATGACAAAAAAGCTTCACCCACCCTTGCGACTACTTTCGCCACTAAAGGATACACCATGAGCCACTCTGAAAAAAACCGAAGCCTAACAACAGATGTGCTCGTGATTGGGACGGGTATTGCGGGTTTAACCTCCGCATTAAAGCTTTCAGAAAATCATTCAGTCATTTTACTGGCCAAATCCCACCTGACCGAAAGCAGCACCAACTATGCTCAAGGGGGGATTTCTGGCGTCATGGATCCATTTGACAACATTGAGTCACACATAGAAGATACCTTAGATGCTGGCGCAGGTTTATGTGACCTAAAAGCCGTCACCGTTGTCGCCTCTCACGCTAAAGAAGCCATTCATGAACTCATTGAACTAGGGGTTCCTTTCAGTAAGCACAAACAAAAAAATGACCACAACCGCTTTCCCTTTCACCTAACCAAAGAGGGAGGTCACCGTCATCGCCGTGTGATTCATGCCGCCGATCACACAGGGTATTCAGTTATCAATACGCTTATTAATGCCGTTAAACAATCGCCTAATATTACCCTGTTGCCAGAACATATCTCCATTGACCTGATCTTAAACAGAAAAAAGAACCGCTGTTTAGGTGCTTACGTTCTCAATAAAACCAATCAGAAAATTTACGACATTGCTGCACAAGTCACCATATTAGCCACAGGAGGCGCCAGTAAGGCTTATCTGTATACCAGCAACCCAGACACGTCTACTGGGGACGGTATTGCCATGGCATGGCGGGCAGGTTGTTCGGTGGGTAACATGGAATTTAACCAGTTTCACCCTACCTGCTTATACCATCCTAAAGATCGTTCATTTCTTATTTCTGAAGCCCTACGCGGTGAAGGGGCAATCTTAAAGCTACCCAATGGAACGCCCTTTATGGCTCAATACGACAGTCGTGCAGACTTAGCTCCCAGAGACATTGTGGCCAGAGCCATTGACCAAGAGATGAAAAAACATGGTATCGACTGTGTCTTTTTAGACATTTCACATAAGCCCAGTACCTTCATTAAAGAGCATTTTCCAACCATTTACGACCGCTGCCTCAGCGTTGGCATCGACATTACCCAAGAAGCCATTCCCGTTGTACCCGCCGCGCACTATACTTGTGGTGGCGTGGTCACCAATTTAGAGGGACAAACCTCTTTAAATGGGTTATATGCCATAGGAGAAGTGGCTTATACCGGATTTCATGGCGCCAACCGCTTAGCCAGCAACTCTCTGACCGAGGGGCTTGTGTTTGCAAAAATGGCACACCAAAGTATCGAGAAAGAGTTTAACCACTTAAATAAGGAACAAAACTCCGAAGAACATAAAACAATTCGCCCTTGGGACAGTTCACACACAACTGAACCGAGTGAAAAAATACTCATCACTCATGACTGGGACGAAATTCGCCGTGTTATGTGGGATTATGTTGGCATTGTGCGCACCAACGACCGTTTAAAACGCGCTAGAAAACGATTACGAAACCTACACAAAGAGGTCAATGAATACTATCGCCAACACCCGCTTACCAGCGATCTTTTGGAGTTGCGTAATTTGCTATTGGTCTCTGAGTTGATGATTATGAGCGCACAACGACGTAAAGAGAGTCGAGGATTACACTTTAATTTAGATTACCCTCATACCCATAAAAAAGCCAAGCCGACTATTTTGCGTCCTAAATAGAGAGAGGGGGGGGAGAAATTATTCTTCAAACACTAAAAAGCCCCAAAAAATAGGGCTTTTTCAATGCTTTATAAAGAGTAAAACGGACGGTTATCCATTTCCTAACGGTAGATTCTGTTTATCAGGATCGCTACTTACAATTGCCTCAATTAACCCTTCCGAAACCAGCTTATCAAGGTCAATCAGAATCACCATTTTACCGTGTGATTTTGTACCCTCTGAATCCGAACGGTTTTGTTGCCCACTGTGTCCTAACCCCATCTGATCTTCAATGGTACCTAATCCCAGCACAAACTGGTTATTCAATGAAGATGAAATATCTGGCGGTGGTTGCAGCTTAGACATGTCAAACGTATGCACATCCGATACCGCATCCACCACTAAACCAACAATTCGCTCTCCGGCACTGGTAATTACATGCACAACAATCACCACCGTTGTATCATCGTAACCTACCTTTAGGTTAAACTTTTCGCGTAAGTCAATAATCGGAACCACCGTTCCACGTAGATTAACGACCCCTTTAATAAAGCTGGGAACACTCGGCAAGGGGCTTGGTTTCTCCCAACCTCGAATTTCTTGTACACGAAGAATTTCAACCGCGTACTCTTCAGTCCCTATCTCAAAGGTTAAAAACTCTTGTTTTGATTCCGCCACCTTAAGCCTCCGCTTAGTCAAAAAATTATTTTAATACCATAATCTCTACCAATAGAAATACACATTAAAATATAAGCTCCTAGATGTGTTTTCTATATTAAAAATTAAGGTAATACCTCTTCTCGTGCAAGGGTCTCACCATACTACTATATCGAGACTCAATATTGAATAACAATATTATCCTAACCCGATATAGAAATACTTTGTAATGTTGCTTAGCTACTGTATTATTTCGTTCATATCGAAATTCATAAAGGAACCCTCATGCCTACAACGGACTCTAGCCAAACAAACTTAGACCCTCAATGGTTCAATTTTTTAAAAAGCCAGAATGCAGAATTTGACTCAACAGGCCAAATTACAACATTTGGGCACGCAGAGCTTGAACGATTTTTAATTAAAAATGGCCCCGTTTTAACCAGTTTAACCCACCAAAGCCTCATAAAAGTATCTGGCAGCGATGCCCTAACCTTTTTACAAGGGCAACTTGCCACCAATATAGAACACATCAATGAGTCCACCGCACAATTTAGTTCTTACTGTGACCCAAAAGGGCAAGTATTGGCTATTTTTGTAATCTTTAAGTACCAAGAAAGCTTTTACTTAAATTTTAATCAAACCCTTAAAGAGAGTATTTTAAAACGCTTAAGCATGTTTATTATGCGCTCTGACGTGCAATTAACCGATGTATCAGACTCTATGATTCACATCGGATTTGCAGGAGAATTTGCCGATTTAGAGCTTCAAAGAAGCTTAAATACCAAAATCAAAAATGAGTACGAAACACAGCATATTGACCTTGATGGAATGAGGGATATTTGTGCCATCAAAGTGCCTGGCCCTTATCATAAGTATGACTTTTTTGGCCCTTCAGATCAAATGAGAAAAGTGTGGACCATCCTAAAAAACAATGCGGAAGTGACTAACAGCTATGACTGGAATTTACTGAACATTGCCGCTGGAATTCCTGATGTGAATACTCAAACCAGAGCACAGTTTTTAGCACAATTTTTAAACCTAGACAAACTTCATGCTATTGACTTTAAAAAAGGCTGCTTTCCCGGCCAAGAGATGATTGCACGCGTACACTATCGTGGAAAAGTTACTAAGCGGATGTTTCGAATTCGTTGCGAAGCCCTACAAGAACTCAAGCCAGGAAAGATTCTATTCTTAACCGATCAAGAGGGAAAAAGTCATAAACTCACCATTATTTTGACCAATCCAGGCATTCATGAAGGCACACTCTGTCTCGCAGTGGGAACACTAAAAAGCCTCTCCACCATCGAAGGAGGCCTCACAACAGAGTCAGGACATCCAGCCTTTATTGAACCTCTGCCTTACTCCATTCTTGATAACGAATAAAACAGAATACCTAAAAACTAAAAAAGCCCCAAAAAGGGCTTTTTCGCAGTAGATTCATCCTAAATCCGACAGACTCCTAACTACTTAAGTGATGTAGCATACTTGGCGACCGCGTTAATTTCAGCATCATTCAAAGCTTTCGCAATGGGTTGCATCATCCCAGACATCGGTCCAACTTGCTCACCCGCTTTATAACGTTTTAACTTGCTCACAACTTCAGCAGTCGTTTGACTGTTTAACGCTGGACCCACGCCTCCCAAACCATTTGCACCATGACAGCCTGAGCAATTTGCATAAATTTTGCCCCCATCAATAGTAGCTGCTGCTACTTTTTTCTCAGCCGTACTTCCTGTCACCTCAGCGGTGGCACTGGTAACCACATCTTTTACAATAGCTGTTTTTTCAACCACAGCCGTTTTTACATCCGATGCAACAGAAGTAGCGGCTTCTGCGGTCTCTTTTACGGCTGTTTTGGCCTCTTCAACAACCGAAGTGGCCGAAGCTGCAGACTCTTCTACTGCTGTTTTAGCACTGTCTATAGCAGACGTTGCCGCTGCAGTTGTTTTTTCCAACAGACTAGACTCCGCACCACTTTGTTCTGCCGACTTATCCTCCTCGTCACTTGAACAACCCGTGCTTAATAACACTGCTGAACTTAATAAGGCACAAGATAAAATATAAGGTGCTTTGCTTTTTAATAAAATAGCCATTTGTTGATCCTTTCTGTAAACACTAAAATTCAATCGTATTTTACTCCTAAAAAATACTTAGAAAGTAAAAATAAGTTTATTTTTTTCCCTTACCCCAATACTTTGATTATTTTTTCAATTCGCTTAATTGAAATGGGTTTCAAAGTCTTCATAGGCTGTGCAAACAACGAAATCCGTAGCTCTTCAATCCACCAACGTAACTCAATTAAATCCGTTCGGTTCTGGTAGGCTTCCTCCTGTGACAATCGCTCATAGGCATTTAAAATGGGTTGAATCTGGCGTATTGCTAAAGCATCCTTACTGGGGTCCTGCTCTATTTTATCTAACCGAACTTCAACTCCTTTTAAGTAACGCACAATCTGTTTAAACCAAGTTTCAGGCGTATCTCTTACAAAATCTTTCGCAATCAGTCCCTCTAACTGTATTTTAATATCCGAAATAGAGCCCAAACAACGCGGGTTAACTCGTCCTCGAATACGCTTTGCAACCTGCTGGTGCTGAATAAAGAGCTCGCTGACTTGCTTTGCAACCCCTTGTGCAGACTCTATCCAGCCCCCTCGAACCTTGTCTAATGTGGCTTCAAACACCGCCTGTGTTCGAATTTTCTCAGGCTCTGGTACAAGTTGCGCCAGTGCGCGATCAATTACCTGCTGTGTTAAGTCTTGGCACGTACCATACGGCGCATAACATAAACACGCTTTTTGTAAGGGGAGTTTTTTTTGTAAATACTTTAATTTATCCGTTAATAACTGCGTTATGAGCGCCAACACAGCTTGACCATGCGCACTTAACGCACTGCACTCATCCCCCATTAGGGTTAACACAATTTTACCCTCTTTTTGCTGAAGAGCTGGATAAGCTTCAATTTCAGTCTGCTTATTTTTAATAGCCTGAGCACTTTTTAAATCACCAAAGTCCCAACATGTAACCTCTCTATCCGCTCGCTGACTCTTCGATTGATGCTGTTGAATTTTAGCATCCACCAAGTGTTGGTACTCCGACTTGAGCGCCTCTAGATCATGATCCTCTGCCAACACTCGGGCTTTATCATCTTGCAATACAAAAAAAGGCTCTAAATACTCGGGCAATGCTACATTCACAAAATCTTGTACCGAGACTTTATCATTACCACGGCGGTTCAGCGCCCAAACCAACTGATGGAGGTAAGGCTCCGCTTTGTTTAACGACATCTCAGATAGAACCAAATCCACATATTGAGGAACGGGAACAAACTGTTTTCGAAGCTTTTTAGGAAGCGACTTAATATAAAAGGCCGTTTTCTCCTTCAATAACCCAGGGGTCAACCACTCAAATACTTCAGGCTTAGCCAAATTTAAACTGGATAGTGGAAGGTGATAAATCAGGCCATCACGCTGTTTACCCGGTTCAAAATGGTAGTCCACTTCAAACGTGAGCTGGTTCGATACCTGCACTTGGTCTGGAAAGTCATGCAATAACGACGCACTGGCCTGCTGCTTCATTAACATCTCTTGCGTTAAATACAGTGCCTCTATTTTTTCGGGTGTCTCTTTTTCAGCCTTTTTAACCCACTTTTCAAACGCGGGTTTACTGTAGATATGTTTGGGTAACCGCTCATCGTAAAACTGATAAATGACCTCATCGTCCACCAAAAAATCTGGACGACGCAGTTTATGTTCAAGCCGCTCAATTTTTTGAACCAGCGCTTGATTGGCAACGAAAAAGCCAACCTTCGAAAATAGTTGCCCTTCTACCAAACCATGTCGAATAAAAATCTTATGCGCTTCCACAGGATTAATCGGGCCATAATTACAGTGTCGTCGGCTTACAATGGGCAAACCATAGAGCGTAATTGACTCATAACCTCCCACTTGCCCACGCTTTTTTTGCCAGTGCGGATCACTGTAACTGTGCTTAATAAGGTGTTTTGCAAGGCTTTCAACCCAGCTAATATCAATGACTGCATTGTTACGCGCATACAACTTAGTGGTTTCAACCAACTCACCCGCCAACAACCATTTAGGTTTACGCTTAAACAAGCTCGAACTGGGGTGAATAAACAGCTTGGTATTACGCGCACCGATAAACGATTTCTCATCGTCCCGCATCGCCACATTACCCAGCAGTCCAGCCAGTAACGATTTGTGCACCGCAACGCTGTGTACATCACTTAAACGCTCCTGTACATCCTCCGTTGTAAAGCCTTGCTTATTTACCCTATTCTTCTCTTCAAAGAGGTGCAACTTACCCACTCGCATTCCAATACGCTTTAAACTTTGCTCAAGCTGCACCGTCAACTCATGCCATTCGCGCATTCTCATGTAAGACAAAAAATTGGTTTTGCACAGTTTTCTTAACTTGTTTTGCGTTAAGTGACGGCGCTGGTGTTCATAAAAGTGCCAAAGATTTAAAAAGAATAAAAAATCAGATCGTTCATCTTCAAACTGTTTATGAGCAATGCGTGCCGCCTGCATGGTCGATTGATTTATGTCTCTTGGATCTTGAATACTCAGTGCCGCCGCAATCACAATCAACTCCGCCAATACCCCATTTTTTTCAGCTTCAATCACCATCTTAGCAACACTGGGGTCAATCGGAAGCTTTGCAATTTGTTGTCCTTCAGCCGTTAATTGCCGCTGATCGTCTAACGCACCTAGCTCATGCAATTGACGAAAGCCGTCATTAATTGATTTATCCGCAGGTTTTTCTATAAAAGGAAAGCGAGAGACATCGCCCAAATTTAACTGAGCCATCGTTAAAATAACCGAAGAGAGCGCCGTTCGGTGTATCTCTGGATCAGTAAATTCAGGACGCGCCCGAAAACTCTCTTCGTCATACAGGCGAATACAAATCCCATCGCTTACACGACCACAACGCCCTTTTCGTTGATTGGCCGAGGCTTGCGATATTTTTTCTATCGGCAAACGCTGAACTTTATTACGCACACTGTAACGGCTGATTCGCACCAATCCAGGGTCAATGACATATTTAATCCCCGGTACAGTAAGCGAGGTTTCAGCCACATTGGTACTTAAAATAATGCGCCGTTTTTGTGAGGTTTTAAATATTTTTTGCTGATCCGCCATCGAAAGTCGAGCATACAACGGTACCACTTCCGTATTTTTCAGATTGCGCTTGCGTAACACCTCTGCCGTCTCTTTAATGTCTCGTTCACCCACCTGAAACACCAGCACATCCCCAAATGGGTCTTCAGCGGATAACTCATCAATGGCATCGGCAATGCCCGTGGTCATATCTTGCTCAATCTCATTGCCTGCATCATCTTCGTAAGACGCTAACGGGCGATACCGTAGCTCAACGGGAAATGTTCGACCTGATACCTCAACCACCGGCGGGCGCTTACCATTCAACGTAAAGTGCTCGGCAAACCGTTGGGTATCAATGGTGGCCGAGGTAATAATGACCTTTAAGTCTGAGCGCTTTAATAAAAGCTGCTTTAATATACCCAATAAAAAATCAATGTTAATACTGCGCTCATGGGCTTCATCAATAATAATGGTGTCATACTGCGTTAAAAACCGATCATTTTGGACTTCGGCCAATAAAATACCATCAGTCATCACCTTAATAAGACTCTGCGGTTTCACCAAATCTAAAAAGCGCACTTGATAGCCCACCACCTCACCCAGTGACGTACCTAACTCTTCCGCAATCCGTTCAGAGACACTTTTGGCGGCTAACCGTCTGGGCTGCGTACAACCGATCTTGCCACGCACCCCTTGCCCCGCCTCTAAACAAATTTTAGGAATTTGTGTCGTCTTACCCGAGCCAGTTTCTCCAGCAATCACCACCACTTGATTATCTCGAATTAACTCAACCAGCTGCGATTTTTTTGCCGCTACAGGTAACGCCATATCATATTCAATGTTTGGCACACTCAAACGTCTTTGTTGCGCCACTTCTAAAGAAGATTGCACTTTACTTACCCATTTTTTCCAAGCCAAATCCTGCTCAGTTAATTGCGTAAAATCAAGCTTATTCAGCGCACGTTGCAGGGCAAAACGATCTTTTGCCATACATTGGTCAAGCAAAGGTAATAATGCACTTTTTTTAGAGGGAAACAAAATAGGGTTCATGGTTGACGAAATAACTTTATATAAGGATAATAATTGACAAAAATACACCACTTTACTTATATAGACATAAATAAATCTTATTAAGAATCAGTGGTTTTCGGCACATTATAACAAAACAAACTACAACGCTATCAGAAGGTCCTATAAATGAATATCCGCCAATTATTTGATTATGACACATGGACATATACCTATTTAATTTGGGATGAAAAGACCAAAGAAGCCGCCATCATCGATACAGTACTGGGGCAAGTTGAACGCGATATTCAACACATTACCCAATTAGGGCTTACGCTCAAATATCTATTAGAAACCCATGTTCATGCCGACCATATTACAGGGGCGGGTCCTTTGCGTAAAAAAACAGGGGCTAAGATTGTTATTCATAAAAACTCAGGATCGAAGTGTGCAGATATCCTAACCTCTGAAGGGGACACTTTTAAGCTCGGAGAACAAGAAATTCGTGTATTGCATACACCGGGTCATACAGACAATGACAGCACTTACTTAATTGATGGCGCGGCCTTTACTGGAGATGCTTTATTAATAAGAGATTGCGGACGAACCGACTTTCAACTTGGTAGCAATGAAGCCCTTTATCACTCCATTACTCAAAAGTTATTTGCGCTTCCCGATGAGACTATTGTATACCCCGCTCATGACTATCATGGTTTAAGCCAGTCCACTATTGCAGAAGAAAAAGCCTTTAATACTCGCATTGGGGCTCAAAAATCACTCGAAACGTTTTCGGCCATTATGGATAACTTAAACTTACCCAACCCAAAACAAATTCACATTGCCGTGCCGGGTAACTTAAAGTGTGGCAACATAAGCTAACCCCTTAAAGAGCCTCTTAACCTACTGGTTAATGCACCTCTAGCACTTCAACCTTATAATCCAAAGTTTGATTTGCGAGCGGGTGGTTGCCATCTAAGTACACTTTATCTTCCGTCACTTCAATAATTCGAAAAACAATGGTTTCTCCCTCTGGGTCCTCGGTTTCGACCGTAGAACCCACTTCAATTTCAACATTGTCTTCAAAGTTTTCAGGCCCTGCGAATACAATTAGCTCTTCATTGGTAACGCCATACGCCTTCTCTGGCGGAACTGTCACTTTTGCTTCAAATCCGGCCTCTTCACCATTCATAAGCTCTTCAAGCCCTTCAATAATTTCTCCCTCCCCTTGAATGTAAATTACCGGCTCTTCACCAAAGGTGGAATCAATGACTTTGCCACTTTCGTCGCGTAACTCATAATGAAACGTCACTCGACTGCCTTTTTTAATTCTCATCTTTTTTATCCTTTATACAAATCGCATCATAAATATACATGACGATATTTTTTACATTAAAATAGTGGCCTACAATTCTACCGAAAAGAGAGTACAAATGCGTCAAATTATATTGGATACTGAAACCACAGGTTTTGATCCTCGTAATGGTGATCGAATTATTGAGATTGGCGCAGTAGAGCTTATTAAGCGCCGCCTAACTCAAAACAACTACCACCAATATATTTACCCTGAACGCTCTGTTCCACAAGACGCCATTGCGGTACACGGAATTACCGATGAGTTTCTAAAAGACAAACCCCTCTTTGCGAGCGTGGTGGATGACTTTATGGAGTACGTTCAGGGCGCAGAACTCATTATTCACAACGCCCCATTTGATGTGGGCTTTATCAACAATGAACTGGCGCTGTTACCCAATAATAAGTGGGGAAAAATTGAGGATCACTGTCAAATCACCGACTCCCTCAAAATGGCGCGCAAAGCCTACCCTGGACAACGCAACTCTTTGGATGCGCTATGTAAACGCTTGTACATCGACAACTCCAACCGAACCCTTCACGGCGCACTGCTCGATTCCGAGATTTTAGCCGATGTCTATTTAACCATGACTGGGGGGCAAACTGCTTTAAGCCTTAGCGCCCAAAGCAAAGAAAACAACACCAGTAACGTTAAGCAAAAAAACTTAAATTATGAAAATAGACCGCCTTTAAACATCATCAAAGCCAGTCCTGTCGAACAGCAAGCACACCAACAAAAATTAGCCGATATTTCAAAATCGTCAGGGAAAACCCTTCATTGGTAAGCCCTGCTCATCAATTCCTGTTAAAAAACACTATTTTTTAAGACGATTATTACGTGCAACCGAAGCGCGTGGATTTGTTGGCACCACACGCCAACGCGGCATGTGCCATTTTTCTCCCACTAACGTTGGGCTATCAACCCGCTTTTTAGCCACAAGGCAGTAGACATTACCAAACTGTAAGCCCCATTTGGATAGCTTTTTTTCAATCCACTCTAAAACAAGTACTCCACGTGTTTTATGCTCTCTTTGCGCAAAACAAGTGACCGTACTGTAGCGTTGCAGCTGAATATCATATCCCAACACCTCCAACCACACTTTAATCTGACTCAAACGCTCCAACTGCGCTTGCCGAAACACGGGTTCTTTTTTAAAGAAACGGAATCGCATCACCAAACAACCAAATGGATTAAATCCCGTAATTACCATATGCCCTTCTGGTCGAAGCATCGCATCCACCTGCCTTAGTAAATAATATGGATCCGCCGCCAGCTCGAGTGCGTGGGGCAGTAACACCACATCGACCCCCTCCTTTGTAATAGGCAAATAATCCAAGTCCGCTTTAACAAAATGGCAGTGCGGGTCACACCCGTTCTCCCCCTCTTTAAGCTCTGAAGCCAATAATACTTTATGTTGAATGCGACTTTCGGCCATAAAGCTTTCTAAAGAAGGGGCGCCCAACTGCACGCAATAATAACCAAATAGATTTTTAATCGCGCCATTCAGTAACGTCTTCTCTTCTTCAAAAATAGCCTTACCATTTAATGTTAATGCCCAATGACTTAGTGCTTGCTGAAACCCCTGATTCATAGGCCACTCCTCTTTATTTATCCACCCATAACAAGTTTATCGCTTACTCATATCAGGTACGGCTCTAATTTGGTAGAATACCTCACAAATTATAATCATTTTACGCGTTATCTCTATGAAAATTATCGGACTTCCTGCACTGGTTGGAACTTATGACAACTATATTTGGGTACTTTACCAAGACAACAAGGCATGGGTGGTTGACCCTGGTGAATCTCAACAAGTCATTGCATTTTTAAAGCTGCACAATCTTGTCTTACAAGGTATTTTGGTGACCCACCACCATTTTGACCATGTTGACGGCATTCCTGCCTTAAAAAAAGCCTACCCAGATGCCACCGTATTTGGGGCTCAAAAAACCAACAATGCTCACATTCAAGTACGCCTAGCAGAAGGCGACGTGGTTAAACTGACCGATGACTTTCGCTTACAAGTTCTGGATACTCCAGGTCACACGCCTGATCATATTAGCTACTACAACGATCAAGCCCTCTTTTGTGCCGATACTTTATTTACCGCAGGTTGTGGTCGACTGCTGGGGGGCACCGTTGAAGCCTTTAGCCACAGCCTCATTAAACTTAGAAATCTACCCGACCATACCCCTTTTTACTGTGCGCATGAATACACCGAAGACAATCTAAAGTTTGCCATTCAAGTCGAACCGAACAACCCAGAGTTGCAACAACGTTTAACCAACTTAAATATTCACTACCCCACCCTTCAAACCGAAGCCTTAGGGTTACTAAAAAATGAAAAACGGACTAATCCTTTTCTACGGTTCGACTGCGAAGAGATCAAAGCACAACTGATACAACGCGGCGCAAACGACACCCCCGCGAGCTTATTTCAAACACTCCGTAACTGGAAAGACCAGTACGACCAACAAAGCTAACCTTTTAATGAACGCACTTACCCGCTTAACCACTATGAAAACAAAGACTGTCATGCCAAAAAACCTCATTCGCCCAACATTTAAAGCTGTATGTTTATTGGGCTGTGTACTCAGCCTATCCAGCTGTATTTCACTGCCCTTAATCTCTTATGAAGCCCCTAAAAAACAAACAACACACAACAGCACTCAATTCCATTTTACTCCCACAACCATTACCCCACACACACACACTCAAAAAATTGCGGATATTACCACCGAAAAAACGCATAAAGAGGATTTGAGCCGTACTTTTTACCCTATTATTTGGCAAGAGATGCAACATAAGTTTCATCTCTCCATAGACCACCTTGGAAAATACGACACACACATCGACCACCTAAAGCAACGACCTAACTACTTAAAAACCGTCAGTCAGCGTGCAAAGCCTTATCTACACTATATTCTCACTCAAGTTCAAATGAGAGACATGCCTTACGAAATGGCTCTGCTCCCAATTATTGAAAGCGGCTTTCAACCCACCGCACACTCTCACAAAGAAGCCAATGGACTGTGGCAATTTATTCCAAGTACTGGACGCATATACGGGCTAGAACAAAGCTGGTGGTACGATGGCCGTCAAGACGTGATTCAAAGTACACAAGCCGCATTAGATTACCTGCAAAAACTTTATAAAATGAACAATAACGATTGGCTATTAGCTCTGGCCTCTTACAATGCTGGCCCAGGAACCATCCGCAAAGCCATTCGTAAATACAATAAAGCGCAAGTAAAATCAGGCCAACCCGCCAACAACACCCCCAGCTTTTGGGACATAAGCCCCTACCTACCCAAAGAAACCCAAAAATACGTGCCAAGCTTGTTAGCGGTGTCACATGTCATCAACCACAACGACAGTTTTAATGTTGATTTAGAGCCCATTGATAACCGTCCTTTTTTTGAAGCCGTGCCACTGCCAAAGCAAATTCACTTACAAAAAGCGAGACAGCTCGCACAAGTTTCTAAAACGACCTTTAATCAGCTTAACTCAGGGTATTTAGCAAAAATTACCCCCCCTAATGGCGCTTATCAAATTCTGCTCCCCATTGAAAATGCAAAAGAATTTCGAGAGCACATCACCTCAACCCCCGAGTTATTTGAGATTCAGTGGCAAAAGCACACCATTAAACGGGGCGAAAGCTTAGGGCTGATTGCGCAAAAATATAAGACCTCTCAAAAAGAGATTAAAAAACTCAATAACATGAAAAACCACCACATTCGAGCGGGAAAAACCTTATTAATTCCCATTCCAAATAATGCGCTGGAACCCCAAGCAACCTCCACTCAGTTGGCAAGAAGCACCCCTTCAAAACCAACCCGTCACAAAACAACCGTTACCCTTAAAAAGGGGCAAAGCTTATGGAGTATTGCACAAACATACAATGTCACAACAAAAGCGCTGGCACGTTGGAACAATATCCCTCAATCTAAAACACTTCAGCCAGGCATGAAGCTCATCGTTTGGAAAACAAATAAAAAAACCAATACCTTTTCACGATACAAAATAAAGTCAGGCGACAACCTCTGGAAAATTGCCAAAAAGAATCGCATATCAACTCGTCTACTTGCCAAGTATAATAACCTATCAACTAAAGCCTATTTAAAACCAGGGCAAGTTTTAAAAATCCCGATTTAAGGTTTCAACAAACATGATTTTTGCAAAAAAAAGCCCAGTAATTCCCTCCGTATGGTGCCCTTTTAATAATAGCTTCCATACATTCAAAAAAATCGGGATCAGGCTCTTTTTGCTATTAAGCCTCTCTTTTTCTGCTCACGCACAAAACAAACCCCTCACACAATCTCAACAAGACTTTTTAAATGCCTACCAAGCCATTTTAGACAATGACCGTAAAGCCATTGCAAGCTACAAACGTAAGTTAAAAAACTACTCGCTCTACCCGTATGTGCTGTATCACGACTACCGCCGTAACTTTAAAAGCACCCCCAAAGCTCTCATTAAACAGTTTATAACGGAGAATCAGGATAACTACTTGGGTCGAATGCTCTACCGAAAATGGCTCACTCACTTAGCTAAAATTGGCTTTTGGACCACCTATTTACAAGAATATACGCCACAAAAAAATCTCAGCCTACAGTGCTATAACATTCAAGCACTTGCCAATCGCAAACAGCTCAAAACGGCCTTAAAATATGCCAAGCCCATCTGGAAAAATAGCACAGGATTAAACTCGGCCTGTCGCCCATTGGATAAATTACTACGTAAACACAAACAACTGACAGGTACTATGATTTGGGACCGAATCAGTCTCGCCATGAAAAAACGTAAAATTAAACTGGCTAAAAGCTTAAGCAAAGACCTTTCTAAAAAAGAGAAAAAGGCATTTCAATATTGGTTAAAAGTGTATAAAAACCCCAGCCTCGTCAGCAAGCCTCTTCCACGTTTTTTACCCCCCCCTATCCGCAAAAAGATATTTACACAAGGCATTCGCCATTTGGCTTCAAAAAATGCCACATTAGCCAAGCAATCTCTTGATAAATACTACAAACAATACGGATTAAACAGAGATCAGTTTTTAGCGTTAAACCAAAAAATAGCCCTAAGAACAGCCTATCAATATGCACCACAAGCTAAAAAACTATTAAACGAAGTCAATACCAACGGACACAAAACCGAAGAGACATTACGATGGCAAGCGCAAATTGCCCTCAAACAATCTAATTGGCTCGATCTACTCGACACCATCGAACTGATGCCAGCCAAAGATCAAGAAGCTAACCAGTGGGTTTACTGGAAAGCGCGCGCACTGGAAGCCACAGGGCAAACAAAACGCGCCAATATGCTGTATCAAAAGCTGGCTAAAAAGCGTAACTACTATGCCTTTCTATCGGCTGACCGCTTAAACCTACCCTACCAGTTCAACCCTAACCCAGTTAAAAAGGTCAACACACAGGTACTGATTGAAAAATACCCCGAGTTGCAACGCATTCAAGAACTACTGGCCATTGATTGGCCACTCAGTACCAAGCGAGAGTGGTATCAACTGTTAAATAAAGTGGACAAAGATGAGTTTCACGTAGTGGGTGTACTGGCCAATCAGTGGGAACAGCATGCGCAAGCCATTCGCTCTATGGCCAAAGCCAAAGAGTGGAACGCCCTGCATTTAAGGTTTCCAACCCCTTTTAAAGAACCGGTAATGCAACATGCCGAAAAAAATAATATTGATCCCGCTTGGATTTACGGCATCATGCGCCGAGAGAGTGCTTTTTCTGTCGATATTAAGTCACCAGTAGGCGCAACAGGACTAATGCAAATTATGCCTAAAACTGCTAAATATGTCAGTCAAAAACTCGGAAGAAAGAATGTCTCGTATAAAAAACTTACACAAGCTAAGAACAATATTGAATTGGGCAGTGCCTACCTAAACTACCTAAACAGAAAGTACAATGGCAACAAAGTACTGGCCACGGCCGCTTACAACGCGGGACCTAATAGAGTGGATCGCTGGTTACCCAAAGCGGGTGCTCTACCTGCGGATCAATGGGTAGACTCCATCACATTCAGTGAAACCCGAGCCTATGTTAAAGCGGTGCTAGAGTACACCACCATCTTTAAATCTCTGCTTCACCAACATTATGATCGCTTGAATGATGTAATGCCCGATATAAGCAAGACATCCATTCAAAAAACCGATCCTAAACACCCTTAATTTCTTTCCCCCCCCCTTATTTTTAAATAAAGAGGGGGGGGAAATTAGCCTTTACGCCAAGTCGTTCCTTCTGAAGAGTCCAACAACTCAATGCCCTGTGCTGCCAGCAAATCCCTGATTTCATCCGAACGCGCAAAGTCTTTATTGGTTCTTGCCTCTTTACGCTCCACAATCAGCTCTTCAATCGCTTCGTCGGTTAACTCAGACTGACTAGGTTGTGATTTAAAAAAGCTCGTCGCATCTTGCTCCAACAAACCAATTTGATTGCCCAATT
The DNA here is from genome assembly GCA_015487015.1 of Thiomicrorhabdus sp. GTDB lineage: Bacteria > Pseudomonadota > Gammaproteobacteria > Thiomicrospirales > Thiomicrospiraceae > Thiomicrorhabdus. Next base: position 8,525 of record WFQP01000120.1, on the reverse strand, counting down.
TAACCAGTAATCCTGCCAAACCAGCATCCTTTGATTTATTAACCTCTTTAGCCAAATCAAACAGTACCGCCATCGCTTTTGGGGTATTAAAGTCATCGTTCATAACCGCCATAAACTCCGCCTCAAACTCTGTTCCTTGCGTGGCCTCAGCAGGGGCTACCAACTCCAAAGCCGAATACAATCGTCCAACACTTGCACGAGCCGACTCTAAATTTTCTTGAGAGTAGTTAACAGGGCTACGATAGTGACTGGCCAGTAAAAAGTAACGAATCACCTCTGGATGAAAAACCTTTAACACCTCTTTAATCGTAAAAAAGTTATTCAAAGATTTAGACATTTTTTCATCATCAATTCGAACAAAACCACAATGCATCCATGTATTCACATACTGCTCACCCGTGGCACACTCTGATTGTGCAATTTCATTTTCATGGTGCGGAAAAGACAAATCCATCCCACCGCCATGAATATCAAAATGATTTCCCAAACACTTGGTCGCCATCGCAGAACACTCAATATGCCAACCCGGACGCCCCTCGCCCCACTCTGAACCCCATGCAGGTTCATTCTCTTTAGACGCTTTCCATAAAACAAAATCCATAGGATCTTGTTTGACCATATTCACTTCAACACGCGCACCCGCTTCAAGGTCATCTATATTTTTACCCGATAAACGACCATATTTCTCAAACGACTTTACCTTAAAGTACACATCGCCATTTTTTGCTGGGTACGCAAAGCCTTTTTGAATCAAGGTTTCAATCATATGCTTAATTTCATCCATATATTCGGTTGCTTTTGGCTCCATATCAGGGCGCAACACATTCATGGCGGCTTCATCCTCATGCATCTCAGCAATCATTCTTTGCGTTAACGTTTGAATAGATTCACCGTTCTCCAAAGCACGTTTAATGATTTTGTCATCAATATCGGTAATGTTTCGCACATAATTAACCGAATACCCCAGAGTTCGCAAATGACGAACCACCGTATCAAACACTACCATCACCCGAGCATGGCCAATATGGCAAAAATCATAGACGGTAATTCCACACACATACATCCCCACTTTATTTGGGTTAATGGGAGAAAAAACTTCTTTTTGGCGGCTTTCCGTATTATAAATGTACAAACTCATGTAACGTCCTATACTCTGTATCATGCTGAAAATTTCAAATTAACACTCCATTTAAGAGTGGTAAAATAATTTCTCTAAAAGGCCTTTCTACAAAAGAGGCGCGACAGAAAAATAAAGTAACCTTTATCTGAATAAGGCAATAAACCTGCGAATAGCGCGCTATTCGCAGGTTTATTAACAAAATTCAGGGAAATTTTAACTATTTTTATGCGTGCATCCTCTCGTACAAAGGCCTCTCTAAATGTTAAAATGCGACTATTGTAACTTAAAAGGAAGTATCAAATAATGACAAGACGCCTATTTTTAACCCTCAAGTTAGCGCTGGTCGCTCTCTTTCTATCCAGCTCGGTCTTTGCCGAATCGGAACCAAAAACCAACCCACAAGTATTAATGGAAACCAATCTCGGTACCTTTGTGATTGAACTCTATCCTGACAAAGCGCCAAACACCGTTAAAAACTTTTTAACCTATGTAAACGAAGGCTTTTATGATGGCACTATTTTCCATCGTGTTATCCCAAACTTTATGGTTCAAGGGGGCGGATTTACCGCCGATATGCAAAAAAAACCAACACATGACCCTATCGACAATGAAGCCGATAACGGACTACGTAATACCGTAGGCACAGTCGCGATGGCACGCACCAGTGATCCACACTCTGCTACGGCACAGTTCTTTATAAATGTGGCCAAAAATGGTTTTTTAGACTACCGTGAAAAAACCAACCGTGCTTGGGGCTATGCCGTCTTTGGACGCGTTATTAAAGGCATGAAAACCGTTAATAAAATTCGCACCAGCCCAACGGGTAAAAGCAAAGGAATGATTGATGTTCCAAGAGAGACCGTTACCATTATTAAAGCTCGTCAAATTAAATAATAACCAATATAAAAAGGCCTTTGCACAAAAGGTCTCATAAAAAACCAAAAGGAAAAACGCATGTCAAAAGTTATCATTAGCACCACCATGGGCGATATCACCGTTGAATTGGATGATGAAAAAGCCCCCATTGGTGCTGAAAACTTCATTCACTATGTAATGGAAGGTTTTTTTAACGGCACTCTTTTTCACCGTATTATCCCTAACTTTATGGTTCAAGGTGGCGGAATGCTTCCGGGCATGGAAGAGAAAGAGTCTGGCGCTCCCATTGAAAATGAAGCCGATAACGGGCTAAAAAATGAACGCGGTACTTTGGCTTACGCTCGTACAGGTGATCCACATTCAGCAACCACACAGTTTTTTATTAACTTAAAAGACAATAGTTTTTTAGACCACACAGGCAAAAACCCACAAGGCTGGGGCTATGCGGTCTTTGGTAAAGTGGTTGACGGCATGGACATTGTCGATGCGATGGCTGGTGTAGAAACCACCACTCGACGTGGTCATCAAGACGTACCCGCTGAAGACATTATCATCACTAAAGCCACCTTAATCGAAGATTAACACTCTCTGATATAGATCGCTTAAAGGCCACCTAAACATCCTGTTTGGGTGGCCTTTTTTTTGATTTTTATTTCCCCCCCTGCTCTCAAAATACTGCTAAAATCATTGCATGAAACCTTATAGCTTAGTCATTGCAGACATCCACCTACAGCCTCAATCTAGCCACCCCATTAACCAAGCATTTGAACAATTCTTACACCAAGAAGCGTCCAACGCTGATGCGCTGTACATACTCGGTGATCTGTTTGAAATGTGGGTAGGCGATGACATAGGGTTAGCCCAGTACGCCAGCATTATTCAACAATTTAAAACACTGACCCAACAAGGGTTACCCATCTACCTGCTGTACGGTAATCGAGATTTTTTAATGAGAGAGGCGTTCTGGAACGCCACCGGCATTCAGCCCTTAAAAGATATTCAAACCATCACACTCTATCACAAAGAGTATCTGATCTTACATGGTGACACACTCTGTACCGATGATGCCTCTTATCAAAAAATGCGCCGCTTTTTAAGAAACAAACTCATCACATGGTTATTTTTGCATCTGCCCCAAAAGCGCCGTTTAGCCATCGGGCATAAAATGCGTCAAAACTCCAAAACCCACAGCCAAAAAAAATCCTCAGCCATTATGGATGTCAACCCACAAGCGGTCTACGCGCTGTTTAAACAGTACCCAACCATACAACATATGATTCATGGCCATACCCATCGCCCACAGCACCACACACTGCAAGCCGAACACCATACATTGCATCGTTGGGTGCTCGGAGATTGGCAAGCACCTCAAGCCCCTTATTCACAAATAATCAAACTCTCTCAATCGGGGGTTGAACTGGTCAATTATCCATAAAAATAATTTCCCCCCCCCTTCTACTTATCATCCGATTTTAAGCGATGAATACCCATCATTTTTAACACATACTTTTGATAAACAGGTTCCGACACCCCCGCTTTCATATTGCGAATAAAATACTTCTCAAACGCAATTTTGGCCAAGTGCACCCACTTACCCTTTTTAGCCCACGTTAAATTACGCGGCGGAATTTGAGGCAACGCCACAAACGCCACCCCCGTATCGCCCATATCCGCCAAACAAAAGGCATTCCATGTCGGCTCAGCACTCGCTTCTTGGCCGTTCAAATTCCCCTTAATATTTTGGCACACCGCACTGACCATCGACTCAATCATCAAGCCCGTTTTAGGCGTACCACACGGCACAGGACACTCAGTATCGACCGGAGCAATGGCAATTCCCACCCCCAACGCATAAATATTAGGATAGGTTGGGTTACGACTAAATTGATCCACCTTCACAAAGCCTCTTGGATTTACCAGAGCCCCACCCATTTTTTCAGGGTCTTTATCAACAATTTCCTGTAAAAATTTAGAGCCCTTAAACGCAGGCAACATCATCGAATACTTAAACGGCAACTCATGCTGTTCAATCACCTCACCCCGTGAATTATGCTCATCAACAAACATCAACCCATCCGATATTTTGGTCACTTTAGCATTACAGATCCACTTAATATGACGCTGACGCATCTCAGACTCCATCAACCCCTGAGAGTCTCCCACACCGCCTAATCCAAGGTGACCAATATAAGGCTCCGCCGTCACAAACGTCATTGGTACTTGATTACGAATTTTGCGTTTGCGTAAATCCGTCTCCATAATCATCGCAAATTCATAAGCAGGGCCAAAACAAGACGCCCCCTGAACCGCCCCCACCACAATAGGGCCTGGCTCTTTACAAAACTCCTCCCACTGCTCATAAGCTTCAGCAGCATGGGGGGTTGTACAAATCGAAGTCGTAAAGCCCCCTTGGCTTTTAGGCCCTAGGCCCTCAACCTCATAAAACGCCAAAGTAGGCCCCGTCGCCAACACCAAATAGTCATACGCCAACTCAGAACCATCGCCCAACGTTACCATGTTTTTAATCGGATCAATGCCCGTACATGTTTGATGATAAAACTCAATCCCTTTACGTGTTAAATACGGCTCAAGCTTAAACGAAATATCTTCAGGCTTACGCCAACCCACCGCCACCCAAGGATTAGAAGGAATAAAATTAAAATGCTCAACCGCACTCACCACCTTAACCGTATGCCCCTTATCCAAGTGCTTACGCAACTCATAAGACATAGGTAAACCACCCGTACTTGCACCAATCACCACCACCGTTGCCACAATAACACTCCTAAAAAAATAACAAAAAAATATCTTAAACCAGATACCTTATCAAGTAAAAGAGCAAAAACAGCTATGGTTATCTCATTCTAAGATTATCTTTCAAAATCAATACAATCTTAAGGGTGTCCATTTGACTCTATTTCAGATTACTCTAATATAAATATCTCTCCACACTCAAAAAGGGTTTCCTTATGACACACATACACAACTACCCTAATTTTTTTGATTCCATTCCAAACATCACATTATATGATGACCTAAATAAATTCTTAGGTGCAAGCACTGATGGCCTCATCACCTTCTCCTATTTAGATATCACAAAAACAGCCGGACACAGCTGTGCAACCGTTGCAGGCGCATACCTTATCGCCTTAAAAGGACTGCAAGCCCTATACGGTGATAACACGCCCGTTCGTGGTGAAATTAAAGTTGAAATAAGCAAAGCACCCACCGATGATAATGCAGGCGTAGTGGGTTGTGTACTCTCAAATATAACAGGTGCCACAACAGACTATGGCTTTGGAGGCATTCCAACTGGAAAATACAATCGAAGAGGTTTGCTTTTTTTAAATGCAAATATAGAGAGCGATGTCTGCTTCACTCGATTAGATACCGGCCAAAAAGTACATATAAACTACCACCCTGAAACCATCGTAAACCCAATGAAAATTCTCAAAAGTGCCATTATGCCTGACGCCAAAAAAGAGGATATCGAGAGTTTTCCTCAACGGTTTCAAAAGATGGTCAAAACCCTCTTTGAGCATGCAGATTCGGTCATAACCATTAAATAAGATATATAAACATTTTAGGGGCTACTTTAGATAACTAAAATAATTCTAAAGCAGTCCTATTAAAATGACTCTCTTTTGGTAATAACCTATATTAAAAAACACCTGTTAAATTGATACTGACTCAAATAGCACTAACATTAAGCCCTTAGCTTACTGTCCGAAAATACTTGACCACTTTACATAATAAGGCTAAACGCCTATTCTAAAAAACACCCCCTTAATTATATTAAGTCAAGATTTGACCCCATTATAATCCTCAGATAGAAAATACTTGACCACGACATTTAGAGACCTTTGCACAAAAGAATTGACGCATTAAAAGTGTTTTTAATCAAAGACAAAGAGGAAGTTGAGCTTGCTCAATAGAGGCGACTTTAAAGCAAAAAAATTTAAAATAAAAAATTCTTCCCCCCCCCCTATATTATATTTAACGACTTGTTATATTTGGATAGGCGATTATAATACCCCCCATGAATACAGAAACCCTTGCGTCACGATTTAAAGCCTTCTCTGAACCCGTACGGTTACGAATCCTCTTTTTACTACTAAAAGAGGGGGAACTGTGTGTATGTGATTTAGTAGAAACACTCGCACTCCCCCAAAGCGTTGTATCACGACACTTGGCCTATTTACGAAATCATCATTTAGTCTCAACTCGACGTAAAGGCGTTTGGATTTACTATCAAGTCATGCATGACAACAGTGAATTGTTGCTTGAATACATCCAACAAAATGGCAAGGAAAATAAAGAGATGCAGGCCGATCTTGCTCGACTTAAAAGCAACAAATCATCCCAGCCATGCAGTTAAGTCGCTTAGGAAAACAGCCTTCTTTTTCACCCCCTATTTATTAAACTCAACATTCAGTTAAACAACAAGGAGCAAGGCATGACAATTAAAGTAGGTATCAACGGTTTTGGTCGCATGGGACGACTTGGGTTACGTGCAGGCTGGGACAAACCCGAATTTGACATTATACGCCTCAATGAAATCGCTACCGATGCCATTGGCTCGGCGCACTTGCTTAAATTTGATTCGGTACACGGCATTTGGCCTTACGACACCACCGCCAAAAACAACCAACTGCAAATTAACAATAAAATAGTCGCCTACTCTTCAAATAAAACCATTCCTGATAGCAACTGGTCTGACTGCGATATTGTGATTGATGCAACCGGCAAGCACCACAAAAATCCAGAATCACTGCAAGCCTACTTTGATCAAGGCGTAAAAAAAGTCATTATTGCCGCGCCAACCGATGGGGCACTTAATATCGTCTATGGCATTAATGATCACCTATACAACCCAGCAACCAACCACCTACTAACAGCCGCCTCTTGCACCACCAACTGCCTTGCTCCCGTGGTAAAAGTCATGCAAGAAAAAGTCGGCATCAAACACGGTTGCATGACCACCATTCACAATATAACCAATACGCAATCCATTGTTGATACTGGCCACAAAGACCTACGCCGCGCCCGTGCTTGTAGCAACTCACTGATCCCAACCTCAACCGGATCGGCCAAAGCAATCACCAAAATTTTTCCAGAACTGGAAGGCAAACTCAATGGTCATGCCGTGCGCGTACCATTACTCAACGCCTCACTCACCGACTTTGTCTTTGAAGCCGAACGCCCAGTCACCGTCAAAGAGATTAACGGTTACTTTAAAGAAGCCGCTGAAAACAGCTTAAAAGGCATTTTAGGGTATGAAGAGCGCCCTCTTGTCTCGGTCGACTACCTCAATGACTCACGCTCCTCCATTATTGATGCACTGTCCACCATGGTCATCAACAAAACTCAAGTCAAAATCTACGCTTGGTACGACAACGAATGGGGCTATGTAAACCGCATGATGGATCTCGTCGCCAAAGTATCGCGGAGCTTATAAAATGCATCAAGGCTTACGCAACTACTTAGTTATTACTGGTGGCTACTGGGCCTTTACCCTGACCGACGGTGCGATTCGGATGCTCGTGGTGCTCTATTTTCATCAACTGGGTTATTCACCGTTTGAAGTCGCCATGCTGTTTCTTTTTTATGAATTCTTTGGCATCGTCACCAACCTAGTCGGCGGCTGGCTCGGTTCGCGTATTGGCCTAAACCTCACCATGCACATAGGCATGGGACTGCAAATCATCGCACTCGCAATGTTAGCCGTTCCAGAAGCATGGCTCAGTGTCGCCTATGTCATGTTTGCACAAGCCCTCTCAGGCATTGCCAAAGACCTCAATAAAATGTCCGCCAAAGCAGGAGTGAAAATGCTCGTGCCACAAGAAAACTCTTCACGACTCTTCAAATGGGTAGCGATGCTGACCGGCTCTAAAAATACACTCAAAGGTGTTGGCTTTTTTCTTGGAGCGGTATTACTTGAATTTGCTGGATTTCGCAACGCCCTGCTCATCCTATCAGGCGGGTTACTGTCCGTTCTTATCATCACCGCGACATTATTGCCACGCGGGCTAGGAAAAACAAAATCCACCCCTAAATTTAGCCAAATGTTCTCGAATACCGCCGCCATAAACTGGTTATCCGCCGCACGATTCTTCCTCTTCGGCGCACGGGATATCTGGTTTGTAGTGGGGCTTCCCGTTTTTCTCTTTTCTGTACTCAACTGGCGCCCATCTGAAATAGGCGGGTTTCTTGCTATATGGGTCATTTTCTATGGCATCATCCAATCCACTGCACCCCTGATATTACGCGGGCATAGCCCCAATGCAACCACCGCAAGCCTACTCGCATTTAGCCTAATGTTTATTCCAGCCGCGATGGCACTCACCTTACAACAAGGCATAGACCCAAGCCAAACCATCATCATTGGCCTCATTATTTTCGGTGCCGTATTTGCCATCAATTCAGCCGTGCACGCCTACTTAATTGTTGCTTGGTCCAGTCATGATAAAGTCTCAATGAACGTCGGGTTTTACTACATGGCCAACGCAGGAGGACGACTAACCGGAAC
>WFQP01000119.1 GCA_015487015.1 Thiomicrorhabdus sp. | reverse complement strand
GATCCCATTCCGAACTCAGTAGTGAAACGTCTTAGCGCCGATGGTAGTGTGGGAGGTCCCATGTGAGAGTAGGTCATTGCCAAGCTTATATTCTGAAAGCCCGCCATAGCATTGCTGTCGCGGGCTTTTTTTTGGCTTAAATTTTGTGTTTTGATTTTATAACGCTCGTATTTTATTGAATATGAGCGCTTTTATGCTCTAAGTTATGTAAAATGAGTGGTGTTTTAGAATTTTCTCGTCTATATGGTAATTTATTGAATGTACCGAAAGTTTTTTGGATTAAGTAAGCTTCCATTTAAGTCATCTCCTGATATTGATATATTTTATAAGAGTGGCTCTCGGCAGGATATTTTAGAGGCTCTGGTCTATACCGTTTCTCGTGGGGATGGTATTACCAAGGTGACGGGAGAAGTGGGTAGTGGCAAGACGATGTTATTGCGTTTACTTGCTGATTCATTACCCCAAACATTTAAAGTTTTGTATATTAATACGCCAAACTTATCGCCTAAAGATATGTTAATGCATATTTGTTCTGAATTAGGTTTGAGCTTAGAAGGGCTCACCTTTAAATATGCCTTGTTGGATATGATTAATAAAGAGTTAGTTCGGCTGTATTCAGAAGGTCAGCGTGTAGTTATGTTGATTGATGAAGCTCAGGCCATGACATTTGATACGCTTGAAGAGATTCGACTTTTAAGTAATTTAGAAACAAGTGAAGGTAAGTTATTACAGATTGTTTTATTTGGTCAACCTGAGCTTGATGTAGCTTTGGCGAATGATAAAATTAGACAGCTTAAAAGCCGAATCTCCTATAGTATCTTTATTCCAGCTCTATCTCCTAAAGAAGTGTGTGCTTATCTTAATTATCGAGTTCGAAGAGCTTCGTATGAAGGACTGGATATTTTTGATTTTCGTGTATCAAAAGGTATTCACAAACGATCAAAAGGTATTCCTAGAACGATTAATACGATAGCTGATAAACTTCTTATGTCTGCTTATAGCTTAGGTGATAGCAAGGTGACTAAAAAGCATCTTGCTATGTTACCTAGTGAAGAGGGTGTTAAAGGGGAGAAGTATGGGTATCACATTAAAGTTATTTTCTTTTTTCTATTGATGGTAGTACTTGTCGCAGGTATTTATTTAGCATTTACTTCCCCACTTATTAACTCTCTTCTATCCATGAATAGTGAAAGTCGACCGAAAGAAGAGTCTGTTCAACTCAACTTAAAAGAGTTAGGTTTAGATACTCAAAATGCAAAAAGCATTGAGTTGAAAGAGAAAAGTGTAGCGATTGAAAATATGGATGGAATAGGGGGAGAGGTTGGTAAAGAGCGGGTTGGACTGAAATTAAATAGTGATAGCTTAGTGAAAGATGGTGTAAAATCATCTGAACGGTTGTTTAACTCAGAAAATATAGAGCCTTTTCGCATTAAGGGCTCTATATTATCAAAGGAGTTACTTGAGTTTCATTCGAGTACGGTAGAATGGTTGGCGAATATGCCAGAGCAAATGTACCTTATTCAACTCGGATCGCCTCATGTGAGTGCATTTGACGGGGCGATGGCTTTTTATAAAGAGCAAGGTCTACCTATGAATTCGATACACTTATTGATTGATTTAGGGCGTTTGGATCAAAAAAATAGGTTTAGAGTGTTTTATTTAGCTTCGGCAAGCTATTCGACATTGGAACGTATTATTTCAGAGCTTCCTTCAGAAGTACTGAAATCAAATCCTTATATTGTGACAGTTGGTGGAGTACTTAAGAACTTGGAATACACTCAATACTATTTAAAACAGCATGGAATAATCAATGTTAATTAATCCTTTTATCATTAAAAAAAACCTTTTATTGTTTCTAAGCTTAGTTATAACAGCCTCTTTAACAGGGTGTTATGATTCAAATTTAAAAAAAGAGTTGGAGGCCTCTAAGAAATTTGCTCCAGATGGTCATATTGTTGAGCCAGCTAAAATTGAAAATATTCAGGGAACGCCTTCGGCAATTCCTCAAATAGCAAATAGTAGTCTACCTAAGCTTCCACGCTTTAGAGGTGCTTCTACCTCTCATTACTCAATTACAGCGGTTAATGTTCCTGTGAAAGAGCTACTTTTTCAGGTTGCACAAGATGCTGGTAAGCAAATTGACCTTTATAAAGGCGTAGAAGGAAATGTGACAATTAATGCCTTAAATCAGCCGTTAGAAAAAATATTAGAGCGTATTGCAGAGCAAGCTGGTTTAATGTTCGTGATTGAATACAACACTATTAAAATTAAACCAGATCTTCCTGAGTGGCGAAATTATAAGGTTGATTACGTTAATATTAATAAAATAAGTGAAGATTCGATTGATATGAGGATGAGTGTTTCTGGCTCAACAGGGACGAAAACAACAGTTAAAAAAACGGGAGGAAGTTTTTCGAAAGTGACGGTTAAATCAGAGCATGATTTTTGGCAAACCTTAGAAGATAATGTCAAGCTTTTAGCTCAAATTGAAAGTCAAAAAGAAGGAGCCACCTTAGGGTTTGAACAGAATACAGTTATTAATCCAGAAGCAGGGGTTATTTCAATTTATACCTCGGCAAAAAAACATAAGATTATTGAAGAGTATATTAAGGATGTCACCACAAGGGTTGACCGACAGGTCTTAATTGAAGCAACGGTGGTAGAAGTCTTGTTAAATGATCAATATCAGGCTGGAATTGATTGGTCTGTATTAGGTTCTAACGCCTTTGGAGCAGATGGAGGCTTGAGTATTTCTTCTCCTTTTCCGGGGCCGAGTGATGGGTTTTCTATCGCAACGGTGGATGGAATAGGCGGGGCAGGCGTTGCAAGTGGTGACTGGAATATTCTTGCAAATTTACAGCTATTGAAGACGTTTGGTGAAAGTAAAGTGTTATCAAGCCCTAAAATTATGGCCATTAACAATCAAACTGCTTTATTAAAGGTTGTGAATAATTTGGTCTACTTTACGGTAGATGTGAATACAACGGCTGCGACCTCAACAACTGCAGGCTTAACCACGTATGAAAGTGAAATTCATACTGTTCCGGTTGGTTTTACTATGAGTGTTACCCCCTTTGTAAGTGCGGATGGTGATATTACTTTGAATGTAAGACCTACCATCTCAAGGCAAATAGGGTCAGTGCTTGATCCTAATCCAGCGCTTAAAGATGCTGGTGTTGAAAGTAGTATCCCAGTGATTCAAGAAAAAGAGATGTCTTCTGTATTACGTTTAAAAGACCGGCAAACGGCTGTGATTGGAGGTTTAATTGAAGACCAAAAGTCGCATGATAGTCTTGGTGTTCCATGGTTAAGTGAGGTGCCTATTTTAGGGACGCTGTTTGCCAATCGAAAAGATCAAACTAAAAAAACAGAATTAGTTATTTTTATTCGCCCGACAATCATTAAAAATCCTGATATAAGTAATGGAGACTTACAGCACGTAGGTCGTTTCTTAAAAACACGTTCTAATGATAAAGAGAAACAGTTTTGAGTGTTTTATTAGAGGCTTTAAAAAAAGCAGCAGAAGATAAAAAAAAGGCATTAGAGGGCTCAACAGAGACTAAGGGTGATTTAAGCCAAAAAGCTGAAGTCATACCAAAAAATAATGTACTAGAACGAGGCTTAAATAAGAAAAAACCAGACATAAGCCTTCAAGAAAAAACTGAAGAAAGTGGTGTGAAAATAGAGCTTTCTTTGGATTCAACGCCTCCTTCTGATAAAGTTGATAATTTAAAATTCCCTAATGATAAGGCATCTTCCACTTCTGAATCGAGTGTTCCAGAAGTTCAGCAAGCCTCTCTTTCTCTTAAACTTGATAGCTCTCCTACAATTAAAAAAGAAGCCTTAAAAACAACGATCGATTCAGTCGACTCTAAAGAGGTTACGGATCCTGTTTCAAATACTCTTAAGTTGGCTGTTGATGACTCAAGTTTAATAAAACCAGCTTCGAATGATGAAGAACCACCTCGTCAACAAAAGACTACACACGTTGAAGATGCTAAACAGGAGGAGCCAAAATTAAATTTATCTTTGTCTGAACCGCCATTAGCAGAAAATATTCAAGAAAAAACACCTCAAACGCTTCAAAAAGAGAGTGAATTAAAAGCTTCACTTATAGAGGAGCCTCCTTTAATAAAAATAGAGGAAGAGCATGTTGAAGCTTCCCCTGCTGTTTTAGTTGATGAAGCGCTTTTAAAAGAGAGCTCGTTGAGCACTGAAAAAGAGCCTGTAACCAAGGTATTAGATTTGGGGCTTGTTAAAGAAGAGAAAAGTTCGGTAGAACCCCCCCCTATTAATCTAGATAAAAAAAAATTAAAAGAGGATGAGGAAAGTTATAAGTGGAGCTTAGATGCTTTACCTGGTTACTTAGGCTTTGGTAAAAAACAGAGTAAAAAAAATAAAAAGGCCTCTGAAAAATCTTTAAATCCTATTCTTGTTTCAGGGGCTCTTTCTGAAGGCCCTCCAAAAGAAAAATCTTTTAAGCTTGCTCTAATCTTACTGATTTTTTTACTCGTTATAGGGATCTTTTTTTATGGTGTTTTTTATTATCAAACACAGTATGAAGATCTTGAACAGCGTATGAATAAATATAATCTCGTTAAGACTCCTATTGTGGTTAAAAAGGTTGTTCAATTAGATGAAAAAAATAACCAAGTAATGGTGGAGGCTAATGCGAGTGCAAAGGATACAAGCTCGAGTCAAGAACCGTTTGATTCCAATCAAACAGAAAGAAGAGTACTTGAAGCAGATCTAGATTTTAAAAATAATCTTTCAGCGGAGGAATCTCCTGAAAATAAAGGCACTCTCTCTCAAGAGGCTCCGATTAAAAAAACGATTGCGAATTCTAAGCCACAAGCACCTTTAGTGAAGCCTGTAATGGTTGAAAATGCTACGAAAGATAAGGTTAAAAGTGTTGATGTACCGCTCTCTGCTAATACACGTTACCCGAGTAATTTAAATAAGACCCAAAATACAAAAAAAGCTGTTGTTGTGGTTCATTCTGAAGAGGATGTTTTGTTTGAGGCTTATTCGAGTTATGAAAAGGGCAATTTAGTGCAAGCACAAACAGACTTTGAAAGCGTGTTAAGTATGAATCCTCAAAATGAGTTTGCGCTGATTGGCTTAGGCAATATTTTTGCAAGTAAGCAACAATATTTGGATGCGATGTCCTACTATCAGCAAGCGTTATCAGCTCAACCATCAAGCTTAAATGCATTTGAAGCGATTGCAAATATTTCAGGGCATGTTGATCTTAACCGTGAGTGGAAATTCGCTTTATTGAATATGTTGCAAGACCACCCAAAATCTTCTACATTACAATATGCATTGGGAAATTTATATGCTACCGAGCAGGACTGGCTTGCGGCACAAGAAGCTTACTTTCAAGCTGCTTCTTTGGAACCTGATAATGCAGATTATCTTGTGAATTTAGCGGTCAGTTTAGATCAGTTAGGAAAGTACAAATCCGCTGCACGTTATTATACTGAAGCGCTCGCATTTGTGGATGTACAGCCCGTGAACTTTAATGAAGTGCAAGTTAAAAATAGACTGATTTTCATTAGGCAGTTTATGGCAGGGAGAAACTAGTGAGTGCAACCACAAATCGTTTAAAAGAACGGTTAATCCGTGAAGGTCATGTGAGTGATGACCAATTACACATTGCGTTAATTGAACAGAAAAAAACAGGACAAGCCTTAGGGGATATATTAGTCACTATGGGCTTTGTTTCTGTCGAAGTTATTCGTGAAATAGTGGGTTCTTACGTTGGCTATAGCTCCATGAGCTTAAAAGAGGTTGTGCCAGACCCTAAAGCACTCTCTTTAGTTTCAGAGGCCTTTGCACACAGCTATATGGTGATGCCGATTAGCTTAAAAGAGCAAGAATTTAAAGTTGCGATGACAAATCCTAACGACATTCTTGTATTGGATAAGTTAAAGCGTCATTTACAAAACCCCAATATTCAAGTGGTTCCTGTTCTTGTTGTAGAATCCGAAATTCAATCTGCAATTGATAAGTATTATGGGTATGAACTATCGATTGAAGGGATTCTAAAAGAGCTTGAAACAGGCAAATCAGATTACAGTCGCCTCTCCTCTGAAAGTGAATACTCTCAGCCAATGGTTCGTTTGGTGGATAATATTTTGACCGATGCTGTAAAACGCAATGCATCGGATGTTCACTTTGAACCCGAAGAAGATTACATTCGAATTCGATACCGTATTGATGGTGTTTTACAGCAAATACGCCTATTCCATAAAAATTTTTGGTCAGGTTTGGTGGTTCGGTTGAAAGTAATGTCAGAACTGGATTTGACGGAACAACGCTTACCTCAGGATGGCAACATGTCACTTATTGTACATGGCCGTCGTATCGATTTTCGTATTTCAAGTTTGCCAGGTTCTCACGGTGAAAATATTGTTTTACGTATTTTAGATCGAGAGAAGGGGATTGTACCACTGGATGATCTTGGCTTGGATGATGAGTCTTATGCTGAGCTAAAGTTAATGATGGGGCGACCTACGGGGATTTTATTGGTTACGGGGCCGACGGGGTCGGGGAAAACCACCACGCTTTATTCGATCTTAAATGAATTGAATGATGTGGGGGTCAATATTATGACGCTTGAAGACCCTGTTGAGTATCCAATGTCTCTGATTCGTCAAACACCCATTAATGATGAAATTGGAATGACTTTTGCAGCGGGTATTCGTTCGTTAATGCGTCAAGATCCCGATATCATTTTGATTGGAGAGATTCGTGATGCGGAAACGGCAGAAATGTCTATTCGAGCAGCGATGACAGGGCATCAGGTCTTTGCTACCTTACACACCAATTCAGCTATTGGTGCCATTCCTCGATTACTGGATATTGGGGTTTCTCGCTCTATTATGTCGGGGAACATGATAGGAATTATTGCTCAAAGGCTCGCTCGAAAGCTCTGCATTTATTGCAAAGAGCCCTATGAACCCGAAGCATTTGAAAAACAACTGTTGTCCATTTCTGAAGAGGAAGATCAAACGTTATATCGAGCCGCAGGGTGTGACCAGTGTAATAATGTGGGCTATAAAGGGCGACTTGCTGTACTAGAGACATTGCGATTTACACCTGAAATGGATGAACTGTTATTAGACGGCGCATCGCAACATGCCATTTTAGAGAAAGCGGTTGAAAATGGCTTTTCAACCATGATTCAAAGCGGTATACGTTGGGTTAAAAAAGGTGAGACTTCCTTGGAAGAGATCAGTCGAATTGTTAACCTTACCGACTTATTATAGCGAGATAGCTTGTGCAAAATTATCACTACAGCGGTATGAATAAGTTTGGAAAGCGAGTTTCAGGTACCTTGCCTGCCGCCAATGAGCAAGAGCTTGAGCTTAAACTTAAAAAATCAAATATTGATTTATTGAGTGCTCGAAAGCAATCGAGTCTTTTTAAAGGAAAAGCAAAAATTCCTCGTAAAGACATTATTGGGTTTACATTTCAGCTAGAACAGCTCTTGAAAGCAGGTGTTCCACTGATGGATATTTTAGAAGATTTAAAAGATAATTTTGAAAACGATGCCGTTAAAGAGATGCTTGCAAGTATTTATGAAGCCATGGAGGGGGGAAAAACCTTTTCAGAGGCTTTAATGCCCTATGAAAGTGTATTTGGTGAAGTGTATGTTTCCTTAGTGTCGGTAGGTGAAAAAACAGGAAAACTGGAAGAAATTTTGGTGAATTTAGCGGAAATGCTTAAGTGGGAAGATGAATTAATTTCCAAAGCCAAAAAAGTTATGATTTACCCAGCCATTGTTGCAACCGTGGTTATTGGGGTTGTTGTATTAATGATGCTATTTGTTGTGCCAGAGTTGGTTGGGTTTATTAGCTCAATGGGAGGAGAGTTAGGGTTTGCAACGGTTGCTTTAATCGCCACCTCAGAGTTTATTCAAAAATATATTTTAGAGCTCTTTTTAACCCCAATTATCTGTATTGTTTTATATAAAGTTGCGCGTAAAAAGTCGCCTAAATTTAAACTTAAAACTGATGAAAAAATATTAAATATTCCTATTATTGGTGCAGTTTTATATAAACTAAAACTGGCTCGTATTGCAAACTCACTTGCTGTTATGTATAGCGCAGGTGTCAGCTTTCCAGAAAGTTTACGAATGTCGAGTATTATTGCGGGCAATAAATATTTAGAGAAGAATATTCTGCACTCTGTGCAACTAATTGAAAATGGTCAGCCGATTTTTGAAGCCTTTGAAGAGTCGAATGTTTTCCCCCCCATGGCCATAAGAATGGTTAAGGTAGGTGAATTAAGTGGCGGGATGGATACGGCACTTAAGAATGTCAGTTATTTTTATGATAGAGAAGCCAAAGAGTTGATTGATAAAATTGAACCCGCCATCGAACCCATTTTGACTGTTGTAATGGGTGCGGTTGTCGGTTGGATTATGGTGGCTGTTTTAGGGCCAATTTACGATACGATTGCGCAGGTTCAATAATGAAGGCCGTATTTTACTTAACTGATGAAGGGCTTACTTGTTATAAAGAGAGTGAGTCGCTTGTTGATACGTTTAAATGGGAAGATATCGAGTTAATCGATGCCTATTTAACCGCTCTTTCAGAACAAGCACAAGTCTCTATTGTGATTGATGTTGTGGATGAAGACATCTATTTTGAGTGGGCGCCTAAGCTGCTGCCTTGGGAGAAAAAAGCATTTTTAGAGCGGAGAAAAGCACGGTTTGAAAGCGATGAGCTTGCATTAAGTGTTGTTCAGTGGACAAACTACAATAAAGAGAGTGAAGGTGGACGAAAAGAAGAGTTAATCCTTATTTCTTTGTTGGCAAATAATGAGGTTTTTTCAGGGTTTTTAACTAAATTAGAAGAGGCGCAGATACTGGTTACACACCTTTATTCCAAACCTTTTTTGCTTGTTGATTATTTTAAAAAGTGTATTAAACCTTATTTAAAGTGGTCTAAAAAAGAGTTAGAACACCCCTTTTTATTGGTGTGCCGTGTATCAGAGTATACTTTTAGACAGGTTTTTTTGTACGAAGGATACTTAAGAATTAGTCGTTTGGTTGAGTTGGAGCATGATTCAGCTGATATGAGACAGTCGTTGGTGCATGAAACAAAGTTAGCCGTTGCTTATGTACGTAGTCAGAACTTATTACCGGCAGAAGCCGAGATTGGTCTGCTTTTTTTAGACAGTGATGCGGAATTGTTAAATGGTTTGTTTGATTCCTGTAAGCGAGAGGGCTTGGTTACTAAAGAGAGCGAAGGCAAGCTATTTAAAGCATTAACCTTTAATGAGTTGACCAAACAAAAACAGTACTGCAATTTGGAGAATGCTCGCTGCTTCTCTCAACCAGCGATGGTTGATTTCATTTTAAATGAAAAACCAAACAGTTTTTATTCCAATTCCTATATCAAAAAAATAAAAGCATTTATCTTAGGGCGGCAGCTTTTTATTGGCCTTAATATTTTGTTGTTATTGGCAGGGCTTTATTACATTGTTATTGCGGGGGTTGACTCGGTTGTAAGCTGGGAGAAACAGGGGTTATTAGAACAGAAAATTTCAGAGCATCAATCCGAAGTTAAGCGTTTAAAAGAAGTGGTTAAGTTTCAAGATGATGCACAACACGTTAAAGCATCAGTTGAGTTTTCTGAGGCCGTATTACATTTAAAATTGAATCGAGTGATTAACTTTGATATTCAGCAATGGAGTGATGTTTTTGCACGGCATGAAGAGCATATTCAGCTTTCAGAAATGGATTGGAAAACACTAGGTCGATTTGATAGCCGCCAAAGCGAAATTACTTTAAATGCGTGGGTTTTTCCTTTTTATGATGCCTATAAAGACCCCGTAAAATGGGTCGATGATTTTGTGGAAGATTTTAAAGGGTTACCAGGTGTTGAGCTGGTTGAATTACAAAAAGAGCCCTTAAATCGAAATTTAAGTCAGCAGTTGATTATGGATGTAACAAAAGAGTCGGTTGATGCACTTCCGTTTACCATTAAAATAAGGGTAAAAGACGTTGAACCTAAGTAACTTGTTATCAGACCCGTTATTACGGCGCTTTTTTTTACGCCTTGCCATTGCATTTATTGTATTAAGTGCTGTCTTCGCAGGAGCTTGGTATGGGTATGGTGAAATTGAAAAAGAGTTACAAGCTCAAGAAAAACCAAAAATTCAAAAGCTGAAGGGATTGCAAAATGAAGTTCGGTTTTTACAACGTCAGTTAACCTTATACCAAAAATATGGCGATAAATATCAAGAGTTAATTAAAAAAGGCTTGGTTAAGCAACAAGATCGAGTGTTTTGGACGGACTCTTTAATTCGATTATCAGAACAGTATTTGATCCCCAGTTTAAAATTTCGATTTTTAGCTGAGCAGCCGTTGACGAGTGGGATGTTTTCACGCATAAAATTGCCAAATCGAGTTTTCTTTTTCAGTCGCTTAACATTGACTATGAACTTACAGCATGAAGAAGATCTAATGAGAGTGTTTGAAACCATTAGTCAGGATATATCCCCTTTTTATTTAGTGGAAAACTGTAAAACAAAACTGCTTAATAATCGTGCATATGTTCAAGCTAACTTTGATTTAATTAAAGGGAATGTATTGGCCGACTGTTCTTTAATTGTTTTCCATACACATGCTTCAACCCCCAAAATACGCACTAAGTGATCCGGAGTATTTAGTATGACTATAAAAGTGTTTATTTCAATACTCAGTTTTTGGGTGGTCATCAGTGGCAGTCATTGGGTTCATGCTGAATCCTCTAGTTTAGACAATGATGCAGAGGCTAAAAATAATCAAACACCGCAATTAAAAACACTTTTTTTCTCCAAAGATACGAGAGAAAAAATTGATCAGCAAAGAGAAGCGTATTTAAATCCAGTGGTTGAAAAAAAGACCCTTAAGCTGGTAGCTAAAACGACAGGGGGGGGTAAAGCTAAGAAAAAACGTATTTATATTCCACCTAAGCTCTCTGTTTCTCTGATTATGGTTAAGCCAGATGGTTCTCGTTTAGTGAGAGTGAATAATAAATATAACCGCTCACCATCGAAACACATTAAAATGGATTTTTCGAACAGCTCTCCTAAAGGAGTACCAGTTAATGTTCAAGGCCGAACAAAAGTGGTTCCTGTAGGCAGTACCTTATTAACGCGAAAAAATAAGTTGGTCGAAACCTATAAATTAGAAAAAGCAAAACGCAAAGCTTCAGCCCCTAAAACGGAACAAAAAGCCGTTAAACACCGCCTTGAGCAAATTAAAATATTGAAACCTGAATGATTTTTTCTGAATTCCCAATACTGTTATCGGTCGCTTTTTTACTTTTATTAACAGCCGCGGCTGTTTTTTTTGCGTTTAAATTTTTCCGCAGTCATCAACACTCTTTACAGCAACTCCAACAACAAAATGAACAGCTCATTCGTCAAGAGTTATGGCATGAACAACTGTTGGAATTAAAGGCACAACATAGCAAACTAACCGAAGAGTTGAGTCAATTACAGCCCTTAACTGGCGTTTTACAGAGTACAGAAGCGCAACTGGAAGCGTTAAAACAGCAGTTGAAGCAAAAAGAAAGTGATCTTATTCAATTGCGAGAGGAGCTTAAACAAGGCAGTGCTCGAACGGCTGAGTTGAGTACCGAGCTAGAAAATGAGAAAAATAATTCTCAAGAAAAACTGGCTCTATTAGAATCCACCAAAGTGCAGCTTGCTAATGAATTTGAAGTACTTTCAAATCGTATTTTTGAAAGTAAACAGGCACAATTTACTCAGCACACACAAGAACGAATGGATGCAATTTTAAAGCCAATTCAAGGTTCTTTAGAGTCCTTTAAACAACGCGTTGAGCTGGTGCATAAAGAGGACCTAAAAGAGCGCGCCAGCTTATCAGAACAGTTGCGACAATTGCATACCTTAAATCACCAAATGAGTGAAGAAACGCAAAACTTAACGCAGGCGTTAAAAGGGGATTCTAAGCTTCAAGGAAATTGGGGGGAGTTGATTTTAGAACGTTTGCTTGAGCGTTCTGGCTTAACAGAAGGCGTTGAGTTTGATCGAGAAAAGAGTTTTACCGATGAGTCTGGCAAGCGTCTGAGACCCGATGTGATTCTGAATTTACCCGATAATAAGCATGTCATTATTGATTCAAAAGTCTCTCTCTTGCACTATGAACAGTCGTTAAACAGTGCGGATGAAACGCAAAGAGCCGCAGCTCTTAAGGCTCATTTAAACAGCTTAAAAACCCATATTGATACGCTTGCGACTAAACGTTATGAATATTTAGAACAGCTGAATGCGCCCGATTTTATTTTGATGTTTATTCCTGTTGAAGGGGCTTATTTGATGGCGATTGAAGCCGATGCGAGTATTTTTGAAACGGCTTTTGAAAAGCGTGTGGCGGTTGTCACACCCACCACTCTGTTTACCAGCTTAAAAACCATTGAGCAGCTATGGCGTTATGAACGCCAAAGTGAGAACACGCTTAAACTGATTAAACGCGCGGCTGAAGTGCATGATAAGTTTGTGGGCTTTGTAGAAAGCTTTGAAAAAGTTGGCAAACAACTGCAAACGGCTCAAAACACCTATGAAACGGCAAGAAGCCAAATGATTTCAGGTAAGGGCAACTTGGTAAGACAAGCTGAAATGCTTAAAGAGTTAGCGGGTAAAACCAAAAAAGAAATTCCAGGTCATCTACTGGAAGAGGCGGAAGATAACCCTAAGTTAAATTAGTTTTAGATAGGGGGAAAAATTATGCGTCTGTGCAAGCCTCAGTATAACGCATACACAACCAGCCTTTTTGAGGTTGATATTGATGGCGTAATGGGGAAGGGAGTTCGGTGCTCTCCATTATTTGATAGCCTTGTTTTCGGTAAAGAGCTTCCAAGTGTTTTAATGGAAAGGCGATAATTTGAGCTGGCTTTGTTTGATGATTGATCGACTCGGCCATAAAACGGAGTAGCTGATTGGCATAGCCTTTTTTTCGTTGTGAGCTTTCGATATAAAGTCCTCTTAACCAGTAAGTTGAAGGGCTATCGTTACTGCTAAAAATATGGATTAACTTTGCCACGCCGATAATCGTGGACGTTTGTGCACGGTTTAAGCGCACAATATAGACGCTTTCATGGCGTTGAATTTGACTCTGTTTATGACGTTTTAAAAAGTGTTTAAGTTCAAAGTACTCTTCAGTTGTGGCAAGGCTTAGGTTAATGGAATGTGTGTTCAACAAAATTTTTCCCCCCTCTTATTTTTGTATCGCTTTGTGTGAGTGCCTAAATGCCTAGAGCTATTTGTTCCAAATGCAACCGAGCTTTAAAAGTCTGTTTATGTCAGTGGATTACGCCGATTGAAAATCGTGTGACTTTGGGTATTTTACAACATCCTTCTGAAGTCACTCAGGTAAAAGGTACGGCTAAAATTGCAGAGCTCTCTTTTCAAAACACGGCCGTTTGGGTGGGGGAGTCGTTGGACGATTTGCCTGGATTACAGGCTTGGTTGCAAGAACCTTCGCCTGTTTTTTTGTTATACCCTGAAATAGATGGGCAAGCAGAGCCTTGTAAACGTTTTGAAATAGATGAGATCATTCAACAGTTTAAACTCAAAGATATTAAGGTACTGGTGTTAGACGGTACTTGGCGAAAAACCCATAAAATGATGATGTTAAACTCGGCGTTAAGGGGGTTGAATCGAGTAGTACTGTCTCCAACAGCCCCTTCGGATTACCATATTCGTAAACAAAAGAGTGCCGACAGCCTTTCAACGATTGAAGCGATTTACGAACTCTATTCTCAATTGGAGGGCTGTTCGCAACGCTATCAACCACTGTTAACCGCGTTTAATGCGATGCAAGTGCAGCAACTGCGCTTTCGTCAACCATAGAAGAAGGGGGGGGAAATATTGAGCGCTTATTTTGAAGCACTTTTTTTAGATTCACCGTCCACTTCTTCTCTCAGTTTTTTAAAGATAAACAGATTAGAGATTGAGAAATTGAAGCCCATGCCCATGAGTACGCCAACAATGAGCGCTAGAATCATGTGTTCTTGAAAGAAGGGCACAAAGGTGGTGAGGGTATAGTAGGTTCCATAGTTGACGGCAAAGCCCAGCAGAGAGCTGGAGGCGAATGCGCCCCATTGAGTGGCTTTTGGCGTTTTTTCGCGGTGACTGAAAGTGATGACGCGGTTGAGCATCCAGTTCCATGAGACAGCCGGCCAAAATGAGATGGCTCGTGCTACAGTGTGAGACAGGCCAAACATTTGCAACAGTAAATAAAAGCCTAAATCAACAATAAAGCCACTGCTGCCTACAGCGGCAAACTGAAAAAACTCTGCTTTGGTTTTAAATTTATATTGATACAGTCGGCGTAAATGCCTTAAATATTTGAGTTGTTCAGACAGCGTAAGTTTAGATTCACCATGCACACGATCGACAAAATGAATCGGCACTTCGCTGATTTTCTCAAACGGCCCTTTGACCATCACTTCCAGTGCAATTTTATAACCGATGGGTGAGAGTTCATGAGGTTTTGGTAAGTCGGCACGGCGCACTGCAAAAAAGCCTGACATAGGGTCTTTGACCTTGGTTAAAGGCAGTGCAGGTAACGTAGCGACCACAGAATTTACATAACGCCACAGCGTCCAGCTGTCATCAATACTGCCACCTTCTACATAACGAGAGCCGAGTACAAAGTCGCTTTCGCCACTTTTAAGCTGTTGAACCATCTTTGGAATCGCGCTGGCAGGATGAGAAAGGTCGGCATCCATTACCACGATGTAGTCGCCTTTGGCTTCACAAAATCCATCGATTACCGCAGGGGATAACCCTCGATTTTCGGTACGGTTAATCAAACGAATTGGGTAGGTTTCAGACAGCTGTTGCACTTTTTCAATAGAGCCATCTTGTGAGTTGTCGTCCATAATCAAAATTTCATAGGACAGTCCTTCGGAGGCGATAAAGTCCGCCAATGCGGTTTGAATCATCTCGCATAAGGGGGATAAATTTTCAAATTCTTGATAAGTGGGGACGACAATCGAAATCATAGCGAAGGCTTAATTACTTTAATTTTATATGGAAAGAGCATTATGCCTGAATTTTACTTGCTAAACCAGCGGGATTCGATGCGTTTTCCGATGCGAATAAAGCGGGATTCGATCCAGTAATTAAGCCATAAGGATAAATACAGCGTAAAGCTGGTCGCTAAGAGAAAGACCAGCGGAATACGCCAGAGTTCTATTTGGCTAATGCTGTCAAAATCCACCGTGCCTAAGACAATGACCCATGCGAGTGCAATAAAGGGAAAGTGAAAAAAGTACATGGGATAGGCGACTTCAGATAACAGTCGCCAGCCTTTCCAGCGTATAAGGGGGGGGGAAACTTGGGTATTTTGATCGTAGTGAAACAGCAACACCATTAAAAGAATGCTGCCACTGAATACAAAACGGTGCAACGTAATTGCTGCAAGGTTAAGGGTGTCATTAAAGGGGTGATAATAATTCGATTGTGCATTGTAGACAGGGTAGTGCATGCTAAGGTAGACCAAGCTAAGACCCAGTAACAATATTCCTCCTCTGTGAAGCGGGGTGAGAGAGAGTGAGTAATTGGGTTTGTACCACAAAATAAAGGCCCATAAAACGCCAAGCAGTAAGGGGGTAATTCGAGTTTCGATCACATAGTACATGGTGTCCATATATAGTGCAGGATCGACGCTATGAATAAACTCATACCAAGGTGTTTGGTAGATAAGGGGGGATTGGTAAGCAAGCATAAAACGAACTAATACACTGAGTACGATGAGTATTGAGAGCCAAATAATAGGACGGCGTTGCTTGACTAAAAAGAGAATTAAAAATGGCAAAATCAGATAAAACTGTACCTCAATGGATAGGCTCCATTGCACGGGAATAATACCTTTGCTAAAAATGTTTTCAATAAACAGCAGGCTATACCAGCCTTCGGTGAGTAGTTTATGTGGATCGGCTAAGCCGTATAGCAGCAGTGCCACTAAGAATAGGGGGTAAATCCGAAAAAAACGGTGCAGGTAAAAACGGCCAATATCAATAGATTGGCGTTTGTGATACACCTTTAATAGGCCATAGCTGAGTAAGAAGCTACTGAGTAAAAAGAAAATATCCACTGCTTTGTCGGAGGATAAAATAAAGCTCATCCAATTTGGAATGCTTTGGATAAAGAGATTGAGTTTTTCGGGCTCTTTTTTAAACAGAAAAAAGACCGCAAAAAATACATGAAATAAAATCACCATTAAGACACTGATGCCTTTTAAAAAGTCGATGACGGGAAAGGCTTTGTCAGGCTGGTGAATAATCTCCGATGCAATGGCGAGTGGACGGGTAATGGGCGTTGCAACGCCTTTTCCAATTCGTTTAATTAAAGAGGACATCGCTTAGGGCTCGGCTATAGCAGCAGAGGGTAGGGGGGGGGAAAAATGTTGACAATGGTAGTAACGATAGGTCACCACAACGGCACCATTAACCGATAAAGGCTCCTCTTTTAGGAGAGTGCACTGCTCAAAATGAGCGGCTATTTGAGTTTTAGGAGGAGTTTTTTCATAATGAGGCACGACTAATAAACCATCGGTTCCCGCTTTGGCTTGACCAAACCAAAAGTCATATTGGGTTTGTCTGTTGCCGGTCATAAATACAGGCTGTGGGCGAGCATACCAAGCCAAGTGGCTGGTAATGCTCCAATTAGAGACAAAGAGGGGAAGCTCTTTGGGGTCATCCGTCAAACTTTTTTGCAGTTCAATGGCTGTTTGGGAGGCTTGAGGCCAGCCGTAGTCTCCTTGAATTGGGTTTTTATGGTCATCGAAAGGGATCCACGGTTTGTACAATAAACTGTGTGCCAAGAGAACCAGTGTGCCCGCCAAAATAAAATGAACATACGCGAGGGGCTTGAGCCATTTTGTATCGCGATGGCACCAAGCCCAATGAACGATGATTGGAATCAGTAGTAACCACGAGAGCGATACCCAATGGGGTAGGCTTTCTTCATAGCCAGAACCCCATGCAAACAGTGCGGTAACGGGGAGGGCAAACAGAAGCAGTAGGCGAGTGCGTGGGTCTTGATAATGTTTAGGCTTTAATATCATCCACCAACCAATAATAAAGATCACTGGAGTGTAGGAGGCCAGTTGGGTCAATTGAGTACGAACCAAACTGTCCAGCTCCCAAGTGGCATGGCCAGTACCATGATTAATTTGATATAAAAAAGAGGCCCAGTCGTGTTGTGCATTCCAGTAGAGAACAGGGATAATCATTAACGAGGCAATTGCCACCGCAGACCACAAGCCCTTTTGAATCAGCCAATCCCAGCGTTTTTCAACCAGCATCACTAAAATAAGAGAGATCACCAGCGTGACAGCGGTGTATTTAGAGAGTGCCGCTAGCCCGATTAAGAATCCTAGCATGAGCCATGCTTTAAACTCATTGGTTTCAAGCAGTTTAATGACTGTTAAAATCAGCGCCAAAGAGATGACCATTAATGGATTGTCTGGCAACATAGCCATTCCCATTAAGACCAAAATTAAGCAACTATTTAATACAGCAAGACTCCAAAACCCTAACCAATGGTTGGTGGGGGTGGGCTGTGGGTGTTGCCAAGCACTGTTTGATGAACGCTTGCAAAACAGCTCAATGGTAACTCGATACAGCAAAGCATTTAAGAGAATGTATAACCCGATGGGCACCAAGCGTGCGCTCCAATCGTAAGGTGCAAGCCACATGGGAAGCATTTGTAACCAGCCCACCATCGGTGGGTGGTCAAAGTAGCTCCAGTCTGGCATTAATCCATACAGGGCATAGTGTGCTTCATCCCCGCCCAGTTCAACATGAAAGGCTAAAAATAGGTGTAATAAAGAGATAAACGATACCAGTATTAGACTGGCACGTTGTGGTGTAAGAGAGGAGAGGACGGGGGTATTCATTGAGTTTTATTGTCTGCCATAGTTGTCTTCAAAGCGAATAATATCATCTTCGCCGGTGTACTCTCCCACTTGCGCTTCAATTAAAACCAGATCCAAACGGCCATCATTGGCTAAACGATGTTTTTCACCAATAGGAATATAGGTGGATTCATTGGGGCGAACCAGTTGAACATTTTCACCTACGGTTACGGTCGCCGTTCCAGAGACGACCACCCAGTGTTCACTGCGGTGCAGGTGTTTTTGTAGGCTGAGTGTTTTACCGGGTTTGACTACGATGCGTTTAATTTTATATTTTTCTTCGGACTCTAAGATCGTATAGGTTCCCCATGGGCGGTGAGCGGTTCGATGAATTTGAGGAAGATCACTGCCTTGGGCTTTCAATTGCTCTACAATTTGTTTTACTTTTTGCCCAGAGCCTTTCGGCGCAATTAACAGTGCATCAGCGGTGTCGATGACCATTAAATTTTCAATATCAATCAATGAAATCGTACGTTCACCTTCAATAATTAGGTTATTTTTAGCATTTAATAAGAGCGCCTTTTCGGTTTGGGTATTGCCATCGGCATCTTTTTCAAGCTCTTGGTCTAAGGCTTCAAAGCTGCCTAAATCGCTCCAGTCAATATTACTGGGTACCACTTTTACATGGCTGCTTTTTTCCATGACAGCATAATCGATGCTGTCTGCTGGAATCGCTTGCATATCCGCCATTGGGATGCGTAAAAATTCACCCTGTTGAGTGTGCTGGTAAGCGATTTGACAAGCTTTAAAAATATTGGGGGCGTATTGTTCAAGTTCGGCCAAAAATACCCCCGCCTTAAAGCAGAACATGCCGCTGTTCCAATAGAAATTACCTTGTTTTAAATACGATTCTGCCACTGAATAGTCGGGTTTTTCTTTAAACGAAAGTACATTTTCATCTTGGGCTTCAATGTAGCCAAACCCTGTTTCAGGGTAGGTGGGTTGAATACCAAAGGTGACTAATTTATCTTGCTCGGCGAGCTGTTTTGCTTTGGCAACAGCGGTTTCATAAGCTTCTTGATCTTTAATTAGGTGGTCAGAAGGGGTCGCAAAGATAATGGCATCGGGGTCTGCCGCCATGCAGGCTAGTGCAATAGCTGGAGCGGTATTTCGACCTACGGGTTCTAAAATAAATTGGGTTTGAATGTGGGTGTTGTTCTCTTTTTGCAGGGCTTGCATCTGATCCAAAGCTAAAAAATACTGCTCTTGGTTGGAGACAATTAAAAATTGTTCACAAAATGATTGGTTGCGCAAAACCGTTTTTTGAAATAGCGACTGTTCATTAAATAAAGGCACAAACTGCTTAGGGAGGAGAGTGCGGCTAATTGGCCATAAACGTGTGCCAGAGCCACCACAAAGAATTAGGTTAATCATAGTTATTTAGACGCTAAAGTCCCTTTAATTATTAAACTTGTTTGATAGAGGGGGGGGGTAAAATTTTGCCGTACTTTTTACTGCATCCACCGTTAGAGCATTTTATCAGCACCTGAGTTAAAAGTCTTTATAAGGGGTTGATTATGATCATAAATAGGGGGGGGAAGAAATTTAAGGTGTTTAATAATCCATAACCCGACCAATAGAGTGATGATGGCAAGCGCCTTGTGTCCTGACTGATATAGAAAGTTTATGGACGATTAATTTATTAATTTAACGCCTTATAGAGAATAACAACCCTTAAGCGTTTGAATCCGCTATAATTTAGGGCTGTTTTTATGGTGTTAAAAAATACAACGTATGCAACTTATTTTAGGCAGTCATAATTTAGATACGGTTCAAAACCAGCTTGCTAAGGGTTGTGTGTTGAGTATTGGTAACTTTGATGGCGTGCATTTAGGGCATCAGCACATATTGCGTGCAGTGGTGGCTCAAGCTCAAAAAATTAAGCGACCTAGTATTGTGATGCTGTTTGAGCCGTTGCCCGTAGAGTTTTTTTCACCACAAGAAGCCCCCGTTCGGCTCATGAACTTTCGCGAAAAAGTGAAGGCATTGCAGGGATCGGGCATTGACTATGTTTTATGTGTTCGCTTTAATGAAGCTTTTGCTCAATTGAGTGCTGAGCAGTTTGTTCAAACTATTTTGGTGAATCAGCTTCATATTCAACACCTCGTTGTGGGCGATGATTTCCGCTTTGGTTTACAGCGCCAAGGTGATTTTAAGTATTTACAACAAGCAGGGGCTCGGTTTGGGTTTTCGGTTACCGACATGCCCACGTTTGATTTGGCTGAAAATCGAGTGAGCAGCACGCGTATTCGGCAGGCATTAAGTATTCCTGATTTAGAAGAAGCCGAAAAATTACTGGGTAAACCTTTTGGCTTTAATGGCCGAGTGATCCATGGTCAAAAATTAGGCCGAACGCTTGGGTTTCGAACACTGAATTTAAATCCAAAGCGTATTCAAATGCCCGTTCAAGGTGTCTTCGCCGTGACCGTAGAGGGTATTGCAGACGAACCTTGGGAAGGCGTTGCTAATCTTGGGTTACGCCCAACCGTGGATGGCTTTCGTCCCTCTATTGAGGTGCACTTGTTTAACTGGAATAAAGAGGTGTATGGCGCACACGTTGACGTAACATTGAAAAAATTTATTAGACCTGAACAAAAATTTAAGGGCATTGAGGCATTAAAAACACAAATCGCCTTGGATGCCGAACAAGCAAAACAATTTTTTAAACTTTAAAGAGGGGGAATTATGTTCCTCGTCTTCCTTAATCGTGAAGTAATTGCATGACTGACTATAAATCGACTTTAAACTTGCCCGAAACGGATTTCCCTATGCGTGGCAATCTTCCTAATAGAGAGCCAAAACAGGTAGAAGCTTGGCAATCCGAATCGTTATATCAAACCATTCGTGCGCATATGAAAGGTCGCCCCAAATTTATTTTGCACGATGGCCCTCCGTACGCCAATGGAAACATTCATATTGGTCATGCCGTGAATAAAGTATTGAAAGACATGATTGTTAAGTCTAAAGGATTGAGCGGGTTTGATGCGCCGTTTGTGCCTGGTTGGGACTGTCATGGCTTGCCGATTGAGTTAAATGTTGAAAAGAAAAAGGGTAAGGTTGGGCAAAAAATTAATGCAACCGACTTTCGCCAAGCCTGTCGTGATTACGCTCAAAAACAAGTGGAAGGCCAAATGGCCGACTTTCAGCGTTTGGGGATTATGGCCGATTGGGAAAATCCTTATTTAACCAAAGATTTTAAATACGAAGCCAATGAAATTAGAGCGTTGTCTAAAATCATTCAAAACGGTCATCTGGTAAAAGGCACTAAGCCCGTTTACTGGAGTGTTGGTGGCCATACGGCCTTGGCAGAAGCCGAGGTGGAGTATGAAAATAAACGCTCTAAATCCATTGATGTACGTTTTAAAGTCTTGGACGACAAAGCCTTTTTTGATCGTTGCCACCATGTAGAAGACCACTTAGGCGAAGGGCCATTGTCGGTTGTCATTTGGACGACCACGCCTTGGACACTTCCTGCCAACCAAGCCGTGTCGATTCACCCCGAATTAGAATATTCCGTGGTGCAAGTTGAGGGTGAACATGGCCCTGAACGCCTGTTTATTGCCGAAGCGATGATTAAAGATGCGATGGATAAATGGGGCTTTGATCACTATCGAGTGATTGCTTATGGTCGTGGTGAGTTGTTTGATTTAGTAAAATTACAGCACCCATTCTATGATCGCGTTGTGCCTTTAATTTTAGGTGATCATGTCACCACCGAAGCGGGAACAGGCTGTGTGCATACCGCACCGGGTCATGGACAAGAAGATTTTGTCGTAGGCTTAAAGTACGACTTGGAAATTGATTGTCCTGTGGATGGACGTGGTAACTATGTGTCGGGTACGCCCCTGTTTGAAGGCGAAAATGTTCTTAAAGTAGACGATCATGTGATTGACGTGTTGAAAGAGCATCAAGCGTTATTGCACATCGAAGTGATTGAACACAGTTATCCCCACTGCTGGCGTACTAAAACTCCATTGATCTTCCGTACGACCCCACAATGGTTTATTAGCATGACCGAAAACGGTTTGCGAGATAAAGCCTTAAAAGAGATTAAAAAGGTCTCTTGGGTACCAGAGTGGGGGCAAAACCGCATTGAAGGTATGATTGATGGTCGTCCTGATTGGTGTGTGTCACGCCAACGTTTTTGGGGTGTACCAATCACCATTTTTATTCATAAGGTCTCTGGAGAGATGCACCCTAATACCGTTGAGTTAATGGAAAAAGTCGCCTCAATGGTTGAAGAGCACTCTATTGATGCGTGGTACGATTTAGACCCAACTACCTTATTGGGAGACGAAGCCAAAGACTACGAGCAAGTTACCGACATTTTAGATGTTTGGTTTGATTCAGGTATCTCCCACTTTACGGTACTGGATCAACGTGAAGAGTTGCACGCGCCTGCGGATTTATATTTAGAAGGCTCTGATCAGCATCGTGGTTGGTTCCAGTCATCGTTACTGTCTTCCTTAGCATGCAATGGTCAGGCACCCTATAAACAAGTGCTTACACATGGTTTTACTGTCGATAAAGACGGCAAGAAAATGTCTAAATCTAAAGGGAATGTGGTTGCGCCTCAGCAAATTGCCAATAAATTGGGGGCGGATATTTTACGTCTTTGGATTTCTGCGGCCGATTACCGTTATGAGATGACCGTGTCGGATGAAATTGTGAGTCGTACCGCCGATGCCTATCGCCGTATTCGCAATACCTCACGTTTTTTATTAGCCAACATTAACGGCTTTAACCCAAAAACCGATTGCGTCGCTTACGATGATTTATTGCCGTTGGATAAGTGGGTTATTGGACACGCCGACAAGCTGCAAAAAGAGATTATTGCCGCCTATGAAAGCTATAACTTTCATGCCATTTATCAAGCCGTGACCCACTTCTGTTCCGTAGAGCTTGGCGCCTTCTATTTAGATGTGATTAAAGATCGCCAATATACCTGCCAAGCAGACGGGTTGCCCCGTCGTTCAGCTCAAACCGCTTTGTACTATATTATTGAAGCATTGGTTCGTTGGATTGCGCCTATTTTAAGCTTTACCGCAGAAGAACTCTGGAAGTCATTACCTGGCGAGCGTTCACAAACAGTATTTATCTCGACATGGTTTGAAGGGTTAACCGCGCTCGATGAATCGACCGAGCTAAACTCTGAGTACTGGGAAGAGATGATGGCGGTACGCTCCGCTGTCGCTAAACAGCTTGAGCAGCTGCGAAATGATAAAGTGATTAAAGGCTCTTTAACCGCAGAAGTTACGCTGTATTGTGAAGGAGATTTATTTGATAAACTCTCTCGTTTAGAAGATGAGTTACGTTTTGTCTTGATTACCTCTGCGGCAACGTTAAAGCCATTGACCGATAAAACAGATACTGCTGTGGCATCCGAATTGGAAGGCTTATGGGTAGATTCGGGGGCGGCAAACCAACCTAAGTGTGCACGTTGTTGGCATCATCGAGAAGAGGTTGGCCAAATTGAAGCACACCCTGAACTGTGTCAGCGTTGTGTGGACAACATAGAAGGCGATGGAGAAGTGCGCCATTATGCCTAACGACTCCACACCCAATGAGTTTGGAAAAGAAGGGGGGGGGAAAAAACCTCAACCTTCGACTAAAAGGGCTTTAAAACAAACCGCCTTAACCAGTTTATGGGTGGCGGTGGTTTTAGTACTGGTCGATCAGCTCACCAAATACTGGGCGGTCTCCACCTTAACCTTTGCCGAACCCGTTGCGGTAATGCCGTATTTAAATTGGACATTAGCCTACAACTACGGTGCAGCTTTTAGCTTTTTGGCCGACATGGGCGGCTGGCAACGGTGGTTTTTTTCAGGCTTAGCGCTGATAGTCAGTGTGGTCTTTATTGTTTGGCTCTCTCGTTTACCCAAAGGGTTTACCACCGAAGTATGGGGGATTAATCTCATACTCGGTGGCGCCATTGGCAACGTCATTGACCGAGTACTCGAAGGTCGAGTCACCGACTTTATCG
>WFQP01000118.1 GCA_015487015.1 Thiomicrorhabdus sp. | reverse complement strand
ATGGCAAAAGAAAAATTTGAACGTGGCAAGTTGCACGTAAATGTTGGAACGATTGGTCACGTAGATCACGGTAAGACGACTCTTACAGCAGCGTTAACCATTGTACAAGGTAAGAAGTTCGGTGGAGATATCAAAGATTTTGCATCAATTGATAACGCACCTGAAGAGAGAGATCGTGGGATCACAATCTCAACTTCGCACGTAGAGTATGAATCAGACACGCGTCACTACGCACACGTAGATTGCCCAGGTCACGCCGATTATGTTAAAAACATGATTACTGGTGCAGCACAAATGGATGGTGCAATTTTAGTATGTTCAGCTGCAGACGGGCCAATGCCTCAAACACGTGAACACATTCTTCTTTCACGTCAGGTTGGTGTTCCATACATCGTTGTTTTCTTGAACAAAGCAGACATGGTTGATGATGAAGAGTTGCTTGAGCTTGTAGAGATGGAAGTTCGTGAGCTTCTAGATATGTATGAGTTCCCAGGTGACGATACACCAGTAGTCATTGGTTCAGCACTGAAAGCAATCGAAGGTGACGAGTCAGAGTTAGGTGCCCCTTCAATTGGTCGTTTAGTAGAAGCGTTGGATACTTACATTCCAGATCCAGTACGTGAAACAGACAAAGACTTCCTGATGCCTGTAGAAGATATCTTCTCAATCCAAGGGCGTGGGACAGTAGCAACAGGACGTATTGAGACAGGAATCATCAAAGTTGGTGAAGAGATCGAAATCGTTGGGATCAAAGATACAACCGTTACAACTGTAACCGGTGTTGAAATGTTCCGTAAGCTGCTTGACCAAGGTGAAGCTGGTGATAACGTTGGAATCTTACTACGTGGGACAAAGCGTGAAGAGATCGAGCGTGGTCAAGTTCTGGCACATAAAGGAACAATCAAGCCTCATACTACATTCGAAGCAGAAGTGTACGTATTATCAAAAGATGAAGGGGGGCGTCATACTCCTTTCTTCCAAGGTTACCGCCCACAGTTCTACTTCCGTACAACGGATGTAACAGGAGCTTGTACTTTACCAGAAGGAACAGAAATGGTTATGCCTGGTGATAACGTACAGATGAAGGTTGAGCTAATCAATCCAATCGCGATGGATGAAGGTTTACGCTTCGCTATTCGTGAAGGTGGTCGTACGGTTGGAGCGGGTGTTGTTGCTAAGATTTTAGATTAATTCTGAGTAAAAAATACTGTTTGATGAAAAGGGAGCTCTGTGCTCCCTTTTTTTATGTTTGTGTTTAAGGGGTTGTTTTAATTCAAGTATGTTGCTATAATCCGCTCCCTTGGTTTGCACGGTTTGGTTTTGTGCATGCTTTTTATTAAATAAATGAGACAGAGATTATGGCAACTCAGAATATTCGTATTCGTTTAAAAGCGTTTGATCATCGTTTGATTGATCAGTCTGCTCGTGAAATTACGGAAACAGCAAAAAGAACAGGGGCGCAGATTCGTGGTCCAATTCCATTGCCAACTCGTAAAGAGCGTTTCACTATCTTAATCTCGCCTCACGTCAATAAAGATGCTCGTGATCAGTACGAGATTCGTACGCATAAGCGTCTGTTAGATATCGTTGATCCAACAGAAAAGACTGTTGATGCGTTAATGAAGCTAGATTTGGCAGCGGGTGTAGATGTTCAGTTAGAATTACGTTAATCGTAGTTTAGTTAGTCGTCAATCGTTATGACTAATGGATAAATAATAATGAGGAAATGATATGAGTATTGGTATCATTGGTAAAAAAATCGGCATGACTCGTGTTTTTGATGAGAATGGTGTTTCTACCCCTGTGACGGTTGTCGAGGTGGGTGCAAATCGCATTACTCAAATTAAGACACTTGAGGTTGATGGGTATTCAGCGGTTCAGGTTACTACAGGGTCGGTGCATGCGGGTCGAGTTTCTAAGCCAAAAGCAGGGCATTTTGCAAAAGCAGGTGTTGATGCTGGTAGAGGTCTTTGGGAGTTTCGTGTTGACTCAGCTTCAGAAGTTGAAGGTTTGGTTGTAGGTGGAGAGCTTACGGCTGAGCGTTTTAACGATATTTCTGTTGTGGATGTCACAGGAACAACGAAAGGAAAGGGTTTTCAAGGTGGTATTAAGCGTCATAATTTTACGATGCAGGATGCGACACATGGTAACTCTATTTCTCATCGCTCTAACGGGTCGATTGGTCAAAACCAAACGCCTGGTCGCGTTTTTAAAGGTAAGAAAATGTCCGGCCACATGGGTGATGTTCGTCAAACAACACAGAACTTAAGTTTAGTTAAAGTCGATACAGAAAATGGTTTGTTATTGATTAAGGGTGCAGTCCCTGGTGCTAAAAATAGTACTGTCATTGTTCGTAAAGCTGTTAAGTAAGGTGGGCATGATGGAATTAAAATTAATTGAATTAGCAACAGGTAAAGAGAGTGGAGCAGTTTCTGTTTCAGATGCTTTATTTGGTACAGAGTTTAATGAGGCGCTTGTGCATCAGGTCGTTACCGCTTATATGAATGGTGGTCGTGCTGGTACAAAAGGTCAAAAGAACCGTGCTGCAGTAAGTGGTGGTGGTGCAAAGCCTTGGAATCAAAAAGGAACGGGTCGTGCTCGAGCGGGTACAAGTCGTAGTCCTATTTGGATCGGTGGTGGTCGTGCATTTCCTGGGCATAATCGTGATTTTTCTGAAAAAGTGAATAAAAAGATGTATCGCGGAGCGATGCGTTCAATTGTTGCAGAGTTAAATCGTAGTGGTCGACTTGTTGTTGTAGATGACTTTAAAGTAGATGCGCCTAAAACAAAAGAGTTTAAAGCGAAGCTTGCGCAGTTGAATGTGAAAGATGCGCTGGTGGTTACAGAAGGTTTTGATGAGTACTTGTATTTGTCGTCGCGTAACCTTTATAGTGCAGATGTTTGTGATGTTTCATCTATTGACCCTGTTAGCTTGATTGGCTTTCAGACAATTGTAATCACGCAAGCGGCTGTGAAGCAACTAGAGGAGCAATTGGCATGAATGAAGAAAGAATTCTGAAGGTTTTGCTTGCCCCACACATTTCTGAGAAAGCAGCGTTACTTGCCGATACAAAAGAGCAGTATGTGTTTAAGGTTGTTCCAACAGCAACTAAGTCTGAAGTTAAACAGGCCGTAGAGTCATTGTTTGATGTTAAGGTTCAGTCTGTGAACATGATTAATATCAAAGGTAAGCGAAAGGTCTTTAAGGGTCGTCAAGGTCAGCGTAATGGCATCCGTAAGGCTGTTGTTCGTTTGGCTTCCGGTCAAGAAATTGATTTTTCAGTTGCTGAGTAAGGAGTTTCAACATGGCTATTATTAAGAAATCAAAGCCGACCTCACCAGGTCGTCGTTTTGTTGTAAGTGTAGTTGAGCCAACTTTGCATAAAGGCAAGCCTCACTCAGCATTACTAGAAAAGAAATCTAAAACAGGTGGCCGTAATAATAACGGTCGCATTACCGTTCGTCATCATGGTGGTGGGCATAAGCAACATTACCGTATGGTTGATTTTAAGCGTTCGAAAGTGGGTGTTCCTGCAACAGTTGAGCGTTTAGAGTATGATCCAAACCGTTCTGCTCATATTGCATTGTTGAAGTATGCAGATGGTGAGCGTGCTTATATTATCGCACCGAAGAATTTGGTTGTCGGTGATGTGGTTGAAGCTGGAGATAATGTTTCAATCAAAGTGGGTAACTGTCTTCCTTTGCGTAATATTCCAGTAGGAACTATTATTCATAATATTGAGATGCGTCCAGGTAAGGGGGCTCAGATTGCTCGTAGTGCGGGTGTTTCTGTTTCTATTGCGGGTCGTGATGGTGCTTACGTTTTGCTTAAGCTTCGTTCAGGAGAGATGCGTAAAATCTTGGCAGAGTGTAAGGCTACGATTGGTGAAGTTGGTAATGCAGAGCATAGTTTGCGTAAGCTTGGAAAGGCTGGGGCGAAGCGCTGGCGCGGTGTTCGTCCAACAGTTCGAGGGGTTGCAATGAACCCTGTTGATCACCCGCATGGTGGTGGTGAAGGTCGAACTTCTGGTGGTCGTAATCCTTGTACACCTTGGGGTGTTCCAACCAAAGGTAAGAAAACCCGTAGTAATAAGCGTACTGATGGAATGATCGTACGTCGTCGAAATAAAAAATAAGGAAGGACACTGATGCCACGTTCAGTTAAAAAAGGACCTTTTGTTGATGGCCACTTGTATAAAAAAGTGGTCGAGGCACAAGAATCTGGTAATAAACGTCCCATTAAAACTTGGTCAAGAAGATCTATGATTCTTCCTGATATGATTGGTTTAACAATCGCAGTTCATAATGGAAAAGAGCACATTCCAGTTTTCATTTCTGAGAACATGGTTGGTCATAAGCTAGGTGAGTTTTCATTAACTCGTTATTATCGCGGTCATGCTGCTGATAAGAAATCTAAGCGTTAAAAGGAGAGTGATATGCAAGTAAGTGCAACACATAAATTTGCCCGTATTTCCCCTCAGAAAGCGCGCTTAGTGATTGACCAAATCCGTGGTAAAGACATTGAAACAGCAATTAACTTATTGTCGTTTAGTGATAAAAAAGCGGCCGATTTAATTAAATCGGTTTTAAACTCGGCAATTGCCAACGCTGAAAATAATGAAGGCGCTGATATTGATGAGCTAATTGTTACGGCAGCATTTGTGGACGCAGGTCCAATCATGAAGCGTATGCGCGCTCGTGCAAAAGGTCGCGGTAATCGTATTTTAAAACGTATCAGTCATATTACTGTTACGGTTGGCGATAAGTAAGGAGAATCAGAATGGGTCAAAAAGTACATCCTATTGGTATCCGTCTTGGTATAAGTAAAGATTGGAATGCACGTTGGTATGCGGATAGTAAGAACTTTTCTGATTTTCTTATCAGTGATGTTGAAATCCGTAACGAGTTAAATGGTAAGTTAAAACATGCTTCTATCAGTAAAATCAACATTGAGCGCGTTGCAAATGGTATTCGTGTAACGATCCATACGGCTCGTCCTGGTGTTGTTATTGGTAAGAAGGGTGAAGATATTGAGAAGTTGAAAAAATCACTAGCTGCTAAAACTGGTATGCAAGTGAATATCAATATTGAAGAGATTAAAACACCTGAATTGGATGCGAAGTTAGTTGGTGAGGGAATTGCTCAGCAGCTAGAGAAGCGTATTCAGTTTCGTAGAGCAATGAAACGTGCCGTTGGTAATGCTATGCGTTTAGGCGCTGAGGGTATTAAAGTTGCTGTATCGGGTCGTTTAAACGGTGCTGATATCGCACGTGGTGAGTGGTATAGAGAGGGGCGTGTTCCTCTTCATACTTTTCGTGCCGATATTGATTATGCAGCGTATGAAGCTGACACCACTTACGGTAAAATTGGCGTAAAGGTGTGGATCTTTAAAGGTGAAAAATTAGGGAAGTTATCGTTAGCTGATAACAATCCGTCTAAGGGCAAAAAAGGCCGTAAATAAAAGGATAACTAACTATGTTAATGCCTAAACGTACTAAGTTCAGAAAGGTACACAAAGGACGTAATCGTGGTCTGGCGCAAGTCGGAAACAAAGTTAGCTTCGGTGATTTCGGTCTTAAAGCTCTTGAGCGCGGAAGAATGACTTCACGTCAAATTGAAGCTGGACGTCGAGTTATGACTCGTCATGTTAAGCGTGGTGCTAAAATTTGGATTCGAGTGTTTCCTGATAAGCCAATTACCAATAAGCCTTTAGAGGTTCGAATGGGTAAAGGTAAGGGAAGTGTAGAATACTGGGTTGCTCAAATTCAGCCTGGACGTGTTTTATATGAAATTCAAGGTGTAAATGAGGCCTTAGCTCGTGAAGCTTTTGAGCTAGCAGCCGCTAAACTGCCTTTTAAAACACAAGTTGTAACGAAAACGGTGATGTAAATGACTGCAAAAGAACTAAATGAAAAGTCAGTTGAAGAGCTAAAGGTTGAATTGCTTGGGTTATTAAAAGAGCAGTTTAATCTTAGAATGCAGAATGCAACTGGTCAGTTATCCAACTCGTCGCAATTAAAAAAAGTACGTCGTACTATTGCTAGAGTTAAAACTATCATTCGTCAAAAAGTGAGTAACTAAAGATGGCTGGTCAAGATAAAAAAGCCCGTACAATTCAGGGTGTTGTTGTAAGTAACGGCATGCAGGACTCAATAGTCGTGTTAACGGCTCGTTTTGTTAAGCATGCTAAATATAAAAAGTTTATTAGAAAATCAACTAAAGTAATGGCGCATGACGCTGAAAATTCTTGTAGTGTTGGCGATACAGTCACTATTGAAGAGTGTAAGCCGATGTCAAAAAACAAGTCTTGGACTTTAGTCAGTATTGATAGTAAAGCTAAAATTTAACTTTTATAGCATTTTACAAATTGTTTTGTTATAATCGACGGAATGATTGAAACCGCTCTAAAGAGTAAGCCTAATAATTATTAGGAACTGCTTTTTTAAGTGGTTTTTGTGCTGTAGTAATTTTTATTTTTTATGGATGGAGTACCACCATGATTCAGATGCAAACAGTGCTTGATGTTGCTGATAACAGCGGAGCACGACGCGTTCAATGCATTAAGGTATTAGGCGGGTCAAAACGTCGTTATGCCAGTGTTGGTGATGTGATTAAAGTGAGCGTTAAAGAAGCGACGCCACGTGGTAAAGTGAAAAAAGGTGATGTTTATAATGCCGTAGTAGTTCGTACTGCTAAAGGTGTAAGACGTCCAGATGGTTCTTTGATTAAGTTTGATGGTAACTCAGCAGTTATCCTAAATGCAAAGCTTGAGCCTATTGGAACCCGTATTTTTGGACCTGTAACTCGCGAGCTTCGCAATGAGAGATTTATGAAAATAGTTTCTTTAGCTCCTGAAGTACTATAAGGAAAAAGATATGAATCGTTTAAAAAATGGTGATGAAGTTATCGTTATTTCAGGGAAAGATAAAGGGAAGCGAGGTTCTGTTTCTTCTGTTCTTGATAACGGTAAGGTTTTGGTTGATGGTATCAACTTGGTTAAAAAGCATACCAAATCAAACCCTCAAACGGGAGTGCAAGGTGGAATCCTTTCTAAGGAAATGCCTATCGACGCTTCAAATGTTGCGTTGGTTGATCCTGAGACAAATAAAGCTGGAAAGATTGGTTTTAAAGTTGAAGAAGGTTCTAAAGTACGCTTTTTTAAATCTACTGGTAAAGCGGTTGACGCTTAATATAGGGTAGAAAGATGGCAAGATTACAAGTAGTTTATAAGGACGAAATTGTTTCCAAGTTAGTGGAGCAGTTTGGTTATAAGTCACCAATGCAAGCGCCAAAGCTCACAAAGATTACGATCAATATGGGTGTTGGTGAAGCAATTGGTGATAAAAAAGTGTTAGATCATGCCGTTTCTGATATGGAAGCGATTGCTGGTCAGAAAGCAGTTAAAACATTAGCTCGCAAGTCGGTTGCTAGTTTTAAAGTGCGAGATGGTTATCCTTTAGGGTGTAAAGTGACCCTAAGAGGAGCTAAGATGTATGAATTCCTTGATCGTTTAATTAATGTCTCTCTACCTCGTGTAAGAGATTTTCGTGGTGTAAATCCGAAAGCATTTGATGGTCGTGGAAACTATAACTTAGGCATTAAAGAGCAAATTATTTTCCCTGAAATTGAGTTTGAAAAAATTGATAAAATCCGAGGAATGGATATTAATTTTGTTACAACAGCGAACTCAAATGATGAGGCGAAAGCTCTTTTAGAAGCCTTTAATTTTCCATTTAAGAAATAGAGGTTTTCTAATGGCTAAGCAATCAATGATTGAGCGCGAAAAGAAACGTGCAAAAGTAGTGGCTAAGTTTGCAGTCAAACGTGATGCTTTAAAAAAAGCATCGGTTGATATGACACAGAGCTATGAAGAGCGTATGGATGCAATGGAAAAGCTAGCGGCTCTTCCACGTAATGCATCTCCTGTTCGTCAACGTAATCGTTGTCGTTTAACAGGGCGCCCGCATGGTGTTTATAAAAAGTTTGGTTTATCACGCAATATGCTAAGAGAGTTAGCAATGCAGGGTGATATTCCTGGTTTAAGAAAAGCTAGTTGGTAAGGATGATTATCTATGAGTATGTCTGATCCAGTTGCTGATATGTTGACTCGCATTCGTAATGGCCAAATGGCTGGCCATTCGAAGGTGTTGATGCCTTCTTCAAAACTAAAGCTTTCGTTAGCTAAGGTTCTAAATGATGAAGGTTTTATTTCTGCATTCAGTATTAATGAGAGTAGTGGAAAAACTGAACTTTCAGTTGATCTAAAGTATTTTGATGGGAAACCTGTTATTGATATGATTAAGCGTGTGAGCCGTCCAGGGTTACGTGTTTATAAAAACAAAGATGAGTTGCCTAAAGTTATTGGTGGTCTTGGTATCGCTGTTATTTCAACATCGAAAGGTATTATGACGGATCACGATGCTCGTAAAGCGGGTATCGGTGGTGAAGTTATTTGCTACGTAGCATAAGGAAAATATTATGTCTAGAATTGCAAAAGCTCCTGTGAGCATACCAGCTGGTGTTGAGATTACATTTAATGGTACAGAAGTCACTGTAAAAAGCTCTAAAGCGTCCTTGACTAAGGTGTTTAATAAAGCCGTAGAGTTTAAATCAGAGAATGATCAGATTATTTGTTCTCCTGTTTCTAGTGTAGCAGGAGGTTGGGCGCAAGCGGGTACTGCACGTTCAATTATTAATAATATGGTTATTGGTGTTACAAATGGTTATGAGAAAAAACTTCAGTTAGTTGGTGTAGGTTACCGTGCGAAAGCTGCCGGAAATGTACTGAATCTGACATTGGGTTTCTCACATCCAGTAAATTATACGTTGCCTGAAGGGGTTAGCGTTGAGACGCCATCTCAGACTGAAATTGTTGTAAAAGGTGCAGATAAGCAAGCTGTTGGACAGGTTGCTGCTGAAATTCGTGCATACCGTCCACCTGAGCCATATAAAGGCAAAGGTGTTAAGTATGCTGATGAACGCATTTTACGTAAAGAAGCTAAGAAGAAATAAAGCTGGAAGTTGATATGAATAAGAAAACAGCCCGTCTTCGTAGAGCTAAGAAAACTCGCGCTAAAATTACAGAGCTTAGAGTGCCAAGATTGTGCGTACACCGTACTTCTCAGCATATCTATGCTCAGTTAATCTCTGCTGATGGAGCAGAGGTGATTGCAGCGAGCTCTACGGTTCAAGCGGACGTTAAAAAAGAAATCAGCAACACTGGTAATAAAGATGCTGCTGCAGCGGTCGGTAAGTTGATCGCTGAAAAAGCAAAAGCAGCAGGTGTCACAGCCGTTGCTTTTGATCGCTCAGGATTTAAATATCATGGTCGTATCCAACAATTAGCAGACTCAGCCCGTGAAAACGGTCTTGAATTTTAAAGGAAGGATTTATATATGTCTTCACGTGAATTACAAGACGACGGAATGATTGAAAAATTAGTAAATGTTCGTCGTGTGGCCAAAGTGGTCAAAGGTGGACGAGTATTTGGTTTTTCAGCTCTAGCAGTCGTTGGAGATGGAGATGGTCGCGTAGGTTATGGTAGTGGTAAAGCCAGTGAAGTGCCTGTCGCGATCAAGAAAGCGATGGAAAAAGCTCGACGCAATATGAGAGATGTTCATCTTAATGATGGAACCATTCAA
The DNA here is from genome assembly GCA_015487015.1 of Thiomicrorhabdus sp. Classification (GTDB taxonomy): domain Bacteria; phylum Pseudomonadota; class Gammaproteobacteria; order Thiomicrospirales; family Thiomicrospiraceae; genus Thiomicrorhabdus. The sequence goes on along the minus strand of WFQP01000118.1, from coordinate 31,082 downwards.
TACCCAATTAACTTTAAACAGGGTGCAGTTAACATTGTTATGCTTCCTGCTTCTGAAGGTACGGGTGTTATTGCGGGTGGAGCAATGCGTGCGGTATTAGAAGCGGCAGGTGTTAAAAATGTACTTTCTAAGTGTATCGGTACTACGCGTCCAGTGAACGTTGTTCGTTCAACTGTTAATGCATTGTCTGGTATTTCAAGCCCTGATTATATTGCAGCTAAACGCGGCAAAACTGTCGAACAAATTTTAGGTGAGTAATATGTCAGATAAAAAATATGTCACAGTGACACTGGTAAAAAGCACTATTGGTCGTTTACCAGCCCACAGAGCATGTGTATCTGGCCTTGGCTTAAGAAAGATGCACCAAACAGTTAGCGTTATTGATACTCCTGAAAATAGAGGGATGATTAATAAGGTTTCCTATTTACTTAAGGTAGAGGAAGCATAATATGCAGCTTAATACTCTAAAACCAGCAGAAGGTTCAACTTCTGTTAGAAAGCGTGTCGGACGTGGTCAGGGATCTGGCTGGGGTAAGATGGGTGGACGCGGTCATAAAGGTCAGAAGTCTCGATCAGGTGGTATGCCTAGGATCGGTTTTGAAGGTGGTCAAATGCCTCTTCAAAAAAGGTTGCCTAAGGTTGGGTTTTCTTCTAGAAAATCTGCTTATGCAACAGAAGTTCGCCTTGATGCGTTAGTTAAAATTGATGCAGATGTTATTGATCTTGCCTCTTTGAAAGCCGCCGATCTTATCGGTGAAAAAATCAAAGTTGTTAAAGTGATTAACTCTGGTGAATTGACTAAGGCCGTTAAATTATCTGGAATTAAAGCTACTGCAGGCGCTAAAGCGGCTATCGAAGCAGCTGGCGGAACTGTAGAAGCTTAAAAAATATGAATAGTTCAATTGCATCAACAGGTATGAGTGATTTAAAAAGTAAGATTTTATTCGTTCTAGGCGCGATCATTGTTTTTAGGTTGGGGACTCATATCCCTGTTCCTTCAATTGATCCGATTGCGTTGGCTGCAATGTTTGAACAGCAAAAGGGTACTATCTTAGACATGTTTAACATGTTCTCTGGTGGAGCGCTTGAGCGGCTGTCTATTTTTGCTTTAGGGATTATGCCTTATATTTCTGCATCAATTATTATGCAGTTATTGACGGTGGTTTCTCCAACTCTAGAGCAGTTAAAAAAGGATGGCGAACAGGGTCGGCGAAAAATAACTCAGTATACTCGGATGGGAACCGTTGTCTTGGCGACCTTTCAAGGGCTGGGTGTTGCAATTGCGTTAGAGTCTCAAAACATTAATGGTATGCCCGTTGTTATTGATCCTGGCTTGTTATTTAAGATAACAGCTGTGGTAACACTTGTTTCAGGAACTATTTTTCTGATGTGGCTAGGAGAGCAAATTACAGAGCGTGGTATTGGTAATGGTATTTCAATCATTATCTTTGCAGGTATTGTAGCGGGTCTTCCTTCTGCCTTAGGTGGAACTTTTGAACAAGTTAATACGGGTGCACTTCACGCAATAACAGTATTTATTTTATTGATGTTAGTGTTTGCAGTGATTGCATTTGTTGTTTTTGTTGAGCGAGGACAGCGTAGAATACCTGTTCACTACGCACAGAAAATGCGTGGTCGCAAATTGTACGGTGGTCAAGAGTCTCATTTGCCATTAAAGTTAAATATGGCAGGTGTTATTCCTCCAATATTTGCTTCCAGTATTATCCTTTTCCCTGCAACATTGGGGGGCTGGTTTGGTTCAGCAGAAGGGATGGGTTGGTTAGCTGATATTGCGACGACAATCTCACCAGGTCAACCGCTGTATGTTTTGTTATATGCATTGGCAATTATATTCTTTTGTTTCTTTTATACAGCGATTGTTTTTAATCCTAGTGAAACAGCAGATAATTTAAGAAAATCGGGTGCTTATCTACCGGGAATTAGACCAGGAGCTCAAACTGCACGTCATATTGACGGCATTATGGGACGCTTAACACTAGCGGGTGCTATTTATATTACAGCCGTCTGTTTATTGCCTGAGTTCTTAATTCTTTACTGGAATGTTCCATTTTATTTTGGTGGAACATCACTGCTGATCATTGTAATTGTTGTTATGGATTTCATGACTTCAATTCAAGCTCAAATGCAGTCTAACCAGTATGAAGGCATGATGAAAAAATCAAAACTCAAGAGTAAATAACTTAAATAAGTTATTGTTCTAGTATTTTATGTGAAAGGCAGGTATAATCCTCGCTTTTCAGTAGATGGATTAAAGGGAGCGCACTATGGCACGTATTGCCGGCGTAAACATTCCCGTTAACAAACATATTGTTATCGGCTTGACTTCGATCTACGGAGTTGGTTCAACTACAGCAAAAGCCATTTGTGCTTCGGCTAACTTGGAACCTTCAACCAAAGTTCGAGAACTAACTGAAGAGCAGTTAGAATCACTTCGTTCAGAAGTAACAAAATTTAAAATAGAAGGTGATCTTCGTCGTGAAGTATCTATGAACATTAAGCGATTAATGGACATGGGGTGCTACCGAGGAATTCGTCACCGTCGTAGTTTGCCTCTTAGAGGGCAACGTACCAAAACTAATGCACGTACTCGTAAAGGTCCAGTGAGACCTATTAAGCGATAATGCATAATTGCGAGAATAGATATGGCTAAAGCAAGTTCGCGTGTTAAAAAGAAAGTAAAACAAGTTGTCACAGATGCTGTTGCACATGTGCATGCTAGTTTTAATAACACAATCGTTACTATTACAGATCGTCAGGGCAATGCTCTGTGCTGGGCAACTTCAGGTGGAAGCGGGTTTCGCGGTTCACGTAAAAGTACGCCTTTTGCTGCACAGGTTGCTGCTGAACGATGTGGTCAAATGGCACACGACTATGGCGTCAAAAACTTAGAAGTTATGGTTAAGGGCCCTGGTCCTGGACGTGACTCTGCAGTTCGAGGCTTAAATAGTGCAGGATTCAAAATTATATCAATTTCTGATGTAACACCGATTCCTCATAATGGTTGCCGTCCACCTAAGAAACGTCGCGTTTAATATTTGAGGTAATCATGGCTAGATATATTGGTCCAAAGTGTAAGCTTGCCCGTCGTGAAGGGACTGATCTGTTTTTGAAAAGTGGTGTTCGTAGCATCGATTCAAAATGTAAAATTGATCAGTTACCTGGACAACATGGTGCAGGTCGTAAGCGCGTAACAGAATACGGTTTACAGCTTCGTGAGAAACAAAAAGTACGTCGTATATATGGCGTTTTAGAGAAAAAATTCCGTCTTTACTACAAAGAAGCTGATCGACGTAAAGGTTCAACAGGTGTTAACTTGTTGCAAATCCTTGAGAGTCGTTTAGATAACGTAGTATATCGTATGGGGTTTGCATCAACACGAGCGGAAGCGCGTCAGTTGGTGTCTCATAAATCAATTTTAGTAAATGGCAAGTCTGTTAACATTCCTTCGTATGAAGTAGGTGCTGGCGATATCGTTGCTATTAGAGAGAAATCTCGTAATCAAACACGTATTGCGACAGCATTAGATTTAAATGCTCAAGCAGGTACTGTTAGCTGGGTTGAAGTGAATAAGTCTGCGTTTGAAGGAACATTTAAAAATGCTCCAGATCGTTCGGATCTTTCTTCTGATATCTCAGAAAACTTAATTGTTGAGCTTTACTCTAAGTAAAATTTGATACGGAGATAACCTCTAATGCAAGAGATGTTAGAACAGTTGTTAACGCCTCGTTTAGTTGATATACAACGTAAGAGTGATTTCCATAGTCGTGTTACTCTAGAGCCACTTGAACGTGGTTTTGGACACACATTAGGGAATGCACTTCGACGTATTTTATTATCTTCTATGCCTGGTGGGGCTATTGTACAAGCCCAAATTGAAGGTGTTTTACATGAGTACTCTTCTATTGAGGGAGTAAGAGAAGATGTTTTAGAAATTCTCTTAAACCTTAAGGAAGTGGCTGTAAAACTCAATGCAACAGACAGTGCTGAATTAACGTTAAGCAAAAAAGGTCCAGCGATTGTGCGAGCTTCTGATATTGTGTTAAATCATGATGTTGAAATTGCAAATCCTGATCTTGTTATTGCTCATATTGCTGAAGGTGCAGAGTTAAATATGACCCTGCAAGTTCGTTCAGGAATGGGATATCAAGCTGCAGTCAGATCTGAAGAGGACTCCCAAATAGGTGTTCTTCGTTTAGATGCGAGTTATAGCCCGGTTCATACCGTAAGTTATGAAGTTCAAAATGCTCGTGTTGAACAACGTTCAGATCTGGATAAGTTAATTATTGATGTTGTAACAGATGGTACTTTAGATCCAGAGGATGCTATTAAACAAGCAGCAACGGTTCTTCATTATCAACTTAATGCTTTTGTTGATCTTAAGCATAAAGAAGTTATTGCACCAGAGGAAGAAGATAATGAGTTTGATCCTATCTTCTTGCAACCTGTTGATGATTTAGAGTTAACGGTTCGTTCAGCAAACTGTCTGAAAGCAGAGCAAATTTATTATATTGGTGATTTAGTACAGAGAGCAGAACCTCACTTACTGAAAACTCCAAACTTAGGTAAAAAATCTTTGCAAGAAATTAAAGATGTTCTTGCTCAAAGAGGATTAAGCTTAGGTACTAAATTAGATAACTGGCCACCAGCAAGTTTGGTGAGTAAAGAGTCAGCATAAAATAAGGAAGCTATCATGCGTCATGGTAAAACAGGTCGTAAGTTAAATCGTAACAGCTCGCACCGTAAGGCAATGTTTAAAAACATGTCTGCTTCGCTTATCGATCATGAAGTGATTCGTACTACGGTTGCTAAGGCAAAGGAACTTCGTGGAGTTGCTGAGCCATTGATTACGTTAGCTAAAGTAGACAGCGTACACAATCGTCGTACTGCTTTTGCACGATTAGGTGATAAAGCAGCGGTTGCAAAATTATTTACAGAGCTTGGTCCTCGTTACCAAACTCGTCCAGGTGGATATATTCGTATTTTAAAATGCGGTTTTCGTCCTGGTGATAATGCACCAATGGCTATTGTTGAATTGGTTGACCGTCCGGTTGCCGATGAGACAGAAGCAGCTGAATAATCAGCATTTAAAAAGCCGGCTTTAAGCTGGCTTTTTTTATCTTTAAATTTTCTTATGATTATTGATAGTCACTGCCACTTAGAATCATTTTCTTCCCCCCCTACTTCTTTTCTAATATCCTATTCGTCCTCCCTTCATTCAGAGATTAAGTCTTCTTTTATTACGATGTCTACAATGCCTGAGGATTGGCAAGCTCAAATTAAACTTACGCAAAAATTTAATCATGTGTATTGTGCATTAGGGATTCATCCTTGGTATGTGGAGTCATCTAGTTTTGAGCATTTACTGGAGCTGAAGAAGTTAATGACAATAAGCTCAGTGGTTGCTTTTGGAGAAATTGGTTTAGATTTTAGCCCTTCTTATAAAAAAAATAGATTATTACAAATTGAAATTTTGAGTCAGCAGCTTGATTTAGCAAGCCGTATTGAAAAGCCTGTTTCGATACATGTCAGAAAGGCACATAATGAAATGTTTAGCTTATTGTCAGGGGCTTGTGTAAGTGGAGTTATTCATGGCTTAGGGGCCAGTAAAGAGGTTGTTAGAAGGTATATTGATCTGGGCTTTAAAATTGGCGTTAATGGCATCATTGTTCGCGATAATGCACGGCGTTATCATGAGTTAGTAAGGTATGTTGGTTTAGAGCATTTGGTTTTGGAGACAGATTTTCCTCATGTTAAAATAGATTTATTAAATAGTCCTAAGTTGAGCGATATTCTATTGGTTGCTCAAAAAGTAGCCTCTCTTTTACATATTTCTTTGGATCAAGTATTGGAGCAGATGGCTCAAAATACGCACCAACTTTTTAATTTACATGGAATGTTAGATGACAAATAATTTGAAATTAGATGACCCTTTATTTGAGCGTAGCCTATTAATTTTTGAAAATGAAGGGCTTTTAAAGCTACAGAATTCGCACGTTTTAATTGCCGGTATTGGTGGTGTTGGAGGCTTTGTTGCCGAGGCCTTAGCAAGGGCTGGCGTAGGCGCATTAACCTTGTTAGATCATGATGAGGTGAGTGGCTCTAATAAGAATCGCCAGTTGGTTGCTTTAAGCTCAACGATTGGTTTAAAAAAAGTAGATGTTATGAAGGCGCGTATTTTGGATATCAATCCAGATTGCCAAGTAACGGTCTCTTATCAATTTATTCGGCCTGATGATATGGATGATATTTTATCCCCTTCTTATGACTTTGTCATCGATGCCATTGACAGTTTGAATTGTAAAGTGGCTTTAGTCGTCACCGCTTTAAATAAAGGATTTCCGATTGTTTCGAGTATGGGAGCGGGTCGCCGTACAGATCCTTCTAAGATTGTTTTAGCCGATATTTCTAAAACACATGGCTGTGCATTGGCACGCAATATGAGACAGAGATTAAAGAAACAGGGGATTAAAAAAGGGCTCATTACGGTATTTTCCACCGAGGTACCTAATGCACCAGGACCAATGGAAGCTATTGAAGGCGCACGTGGTAGAGTGGTAAATGGAACTGCTAGCTATATGCCAGGAATTTTTGGCTTAATGCTTGCCGGAAAAGTTATTTCATTATTGGCGAAGCCTAATGGATAGGCACTCAATAAAATGGCTTGATAAGCCTCTTAGTTGAGAAGAGGAAAAAGCCCTGTTTGGTTGATTGTTTTACTGGCGTGCTTAATTTCTCCATCCGATTCTAATCTTTTGATTACTCGTTTAATTGCTTGTTGATTTTGAGGATAAGGAGCGCCTGCTTTTAAGCTTTTATCGTAGAGTATTTTTAATAAAAGATAATCTAGTCCTGTTAAAAGCTCTATTTTACTAGCATCGTTTGCAATGCTTGGATTAACCCAATTAGAATCATTGGGAAGACCGAGTATTTGAGTGGTTTCTTCGACAATACAAGTGATGAGTAGCCCTCTACTAAATACATGATCAACAGGTAAAACAACTTGTGCTTCGACGATGGCATTTTTTGTGTTTCGTTTAAAACTTGCCATACAGTGGCTTTTTTTAGCAATGTTTTTGACTTGATTTTTTGAAACGGCTTGAATTACTTTTTTATAGTCTATATCAGGAGTAAGGTGTATGGATAAGTTAGCTTTGCCTTTGTGGGAGGATTTATGGGGTTGAATGGAGTGCCCAGTGATATTTTGAAGATGGCTTAAGTGGGCATCAAAGAGTCTTTCAACGAGGGGGTTTGTTTTCATGTTGTGATAAACAAATTTATAGCGAATAGGCTTTTTCCATTTTAATACTCGTTGATCCGTTGAACGATACTCATTTTTGAGTGCAATTTCATTAAAAGCACTTTGGATATATTGTTTATTTTGCCATTGCTTAAGAGAAGCTTCTTGCATGGATAGGCTTTGTGTTGAGAGTAAAATTAAAGAACCTAGCAGTAGTATTCGTTTAATTAAAGTCGATATTATCATTTCTTTCTGATCCTAAGAGCCAAGAGAGTACGTATGTTTTAGTTCAATGCATGCATTATGCACAGCCAAGTTGTGGGAGGGTTGATATCAATCAATATTTCTTTATTGTAATAATTTTTTAATATAACGACCGGTATGTGACAGCTTTGAATCGGCAATTTTTTCGGGTGTACCGGTTGCAATAATCTCTCCTCCAAGTGAGCCACCTTCGGGCCCTAAATCAACAACCCAATCAGCTGTTTTAATGACATCAAGGTTATGTTCAATGATTACAATCGTATTGCCTTGATCACGCAGGTAGCCGATGACCTTGAGCAGCAGTTCGATATCATGAAAATGTAACCCTGTTGTAGGTTCATCAAGAATATAAAGTGTATTGCCTGTATCCCTTTTTGACAGTTCTTTGGCAAGCTTGACTCGTTGTGCTTCACCGCCTGAAAGAGTGGTCGCACTTTGACCCAATTTAATATAACCCAATCCAACTTCCATGAGCATTTGCAATTTACGAGAAATAACAGGAATGACATCAAAAAAGGCGCGGGCATCCTCGATGGTCATGTCTAAAATCTCATGGATGTTTTTACCCTTGTACTGTATTTGCAGGGTTTCTCGGTTGTAACGTGCACCTTTGCAAACATCACAAGCAACGTATACATCAGGTAAAAAGTGCATTTCGACTTTCAAGACACCGTCACCTTGGCAGGCTTCACAACGCCCACCTTTCACATTAAAGCTAAATCGCCCAGGTGTATAGCCTCTTGCTCTGGATTCTGGTGTCGCAGACAGTAGCTCTCGAATAGGCGTGAACAACCCTGTATAAGTTGCGGGGTTTGACCGTGGCGTTCTTCCGATGGCACTTTGGTCGATATTAACGGATTTGTCAAAGTGCTCCATACCATGGACAGTGGAGTGTTCGGCGGGCGTATGCATGGCTTTATTAAGCATATTGGCGGCCAGCTTCGAAAGTGTACCATTAATGAGTGTGGACTTTCCTGAGCCAGAGACGCCTGTTACACAGGTGAGTAAGCCAGCTGGAATTTTTAAGGTGACATTTTTAAGGTTATTGCCTCGTGCCCCTTCAATCACAAGCCATTTATCATCTTGTGGCGCAAGTCGTTGTTTAGGCACAGCAATTTCACGAGTACCGCTGAGATATTGCCCTGTTAATGAATTTGGATCTGCCATGATGTGTTCAGGCGTACCTTGTGACATGATTCGTCCACCATGAATACCAGCGCCAGGGCCAATGTCCAACACATGATCGGCTGCACGAATCGCATCTTCATCGTGCTCAACCACAATGACGGTATTTCCTAAATCTCGTAAATGAATTAAGGTGGAAAGTAAGCGGTCATTATCACGTTGATGTAAGCCTATTGAGGGTTCATCTAATACATACATTACGCCTACCAGCCCAGCCCCAATTTGACTGGCCAAACGAATACGCTGTGCTTCGCCACCCGATAGTGTATCTGCACTGCGGTTAAGACTTAAATAATTTAAGCCAACATTGACTAAAAAAGAGAGGCGATCATACACTTCTTTGATGATTTTGCTGGCAATTTGTCCTTTAGCCCCTTTTAGTGAAAGCAGGCTAAAAATTTTGTGTAATTCCCCAATGGGACGCTCTGTTAATGAGGGTAAGCTATGATTATCTATAAAGACATGGCGTGCCACTTCATTCAGGCGTGTACCATGACAGCTAGAGCAGGGTTGGCTAATGCGGTATTTATCTAGTTCATCTCGAACAGTTTTGCTTTCCGTTTCGGCAAAGCGGCGTTCCATATTAGGAATGACGCCTTCAAAACGTCGAACATCACTGTATTTCCCATGAGGAAGGGGGATTTTTTCTTTACCAGAACCAAATAAAATAATAGTTTGATGAACCTTTGAAAGGTTTTCCCATGGCGTTTCAATATCAAATTGGTAGTGATCTGCTACGGCTTTTAAGAGATCGTAATAATACTTGTGGCGACGATCCCAGCCTCTAATTACGCCACCCGCTAAGCTAAGTTCAGGGTGTGTAATCACACGTTCAGGAATAAAGGTCTCTTTGACACCTAACCCATCGCACTTTGAACATGCCCCATGAGGGTTGTTGAATGAAAAAATTCGGGGTTCAAGTTCTGACACACTGTAACCACAACGAGGGCAGGAGAATTTTTCAGAAAAAAGCAGTTCAAAGTCATCCTGTTCATCCATTGGAAGCACTTGTGCAATCCCTTCGGCTAAACGTAATGCGGTTTCAAATGATTCTGCTAAGCGCTGTTTTAAGTCAGTTCGAACTTTAAAGCGATCGACCACAACTTCAATAGTATGTTTTTTGTTCTTTTCTAATAGAATGCTGCCATCTAAGTCTTGTACTTGACCGTTGATTCGGGCGCGAATAAACCCTTGCGCTTGCAGCTCTTCTAAAAGGTGAATATGCTCACCTTTTTTGCCTCGAATAATGGGGGCAATTAATAAGCATTTTGTACCTTCGGGCAGAGTTAAGGTATGGTCGACCATTTGACTGACGGTTTGCGCTTCTAAATCACAACCATGGTGTGGACAGCGTGGTGTTCCTGCGCGAGCAAATAGTAATCGTAGATAGTCATAAATTTCAGTAACCGTTCCTACGGTAGATCGAGGGTTGTGCGAGGTGGATTTTTGTTCAATGGAAATGGCTGGAGAGAGACCTTCAATATGATCGATATCCGGTTTTTCCATAATGGATAAAAACTGGCGCGCATAAGATGAAAGTGACTCCACATAGCGGCGCTGACCTTCCGCATAAATGGTGTCAAAAGCAAGGGAGGATTTTCCAGAACCAGAAAGCCCTGTAATCACAATTAATTTATCACGAGGCAGTGTCACATCAATGTTTTTTAAATTGTGTGTTCGTGCCCCTTGGATAATGATATTTTCTAGCATGCCTTGCCCATTAATTTTGAATCAAAGGGGTCATTATAGCAAGATAATGCCTATTAATTGTTTAGGGAGTTACTGAACAAGCCCCTTAATTTCTGACAACGCTATTTTACCAGCATCAAGGCAAATGACTGAAGCAATGCCTAGACCTTGTAACGGCCTTTAACGCCTGAGTCCCGATAACCCATAGAATCTTACATAGGCTCCTTAGGATGCGTAAAGGAAACTTATTATTGCTACGTGAGTTAATAGGAAAGTAGCAATACCCCTGATACATTTACGTTTAAGGTGCTTTTTCCCGCCTTCATAGCTGGAGCAGCCATGCTTTCAGCCATAACCATTCGATTACCAAAGTTCATTTTTTGTGTATTGAAAGAAGGAAAAGGAGAGTTGATTCGAGTCTCTAATATTTTAAACTCAACCGTGCCAAACTCGTTTGCAATTAATTTGGCTTGTTTCTGAAATGTTTGCAAAGCGTTTAATGTGAGTTGTTGCATTACTTTTTGTTTTTTTTCGGTTGAAACCTTAAATTGCATCGATTGATAAACCAACTGTTCTTGCAGTGCTGCTAATACCTGAAATTGTTTTGACTCGGCATCCAACGTAATAACCAAAGATTGACTGCCATTCCAATGGCGAATGACTCTGTCTTTTTGATAAATAGGGTGAACTTGATATTGTGCGGTTTTGGCATCGATCACAGGGTATTTTTTAAGGATAGAGAGTGCCGTTTGCATTTTTTGATTAATTTTTTCCATCACCACCTTGGCTGAACGGGCTTGAGCAGAGGCATTTAACGTCACAACGCTAATATCATTGTCCATTTCTTGAGACTCAGAGATTGAAAAGTAAACCTTATTGCCCATTAATGCCGTTTCGGAAGTGTGAGGAGGGGGGGGGAGAAAGTCTTGACTAGCTAAAACAGGCGTGGTTATACAAATTAGCCAAAGGGTTAATTGTGTAAAAATTTGCTTGGTAGAGGGGGGGGTAAAATATAACATGGTAAATTCCTTGAATATTTTTAAGGGTTTCACGAGATTATAGCGTAGCCTATTTATTAGCAGTGTTATAATTTGTCGCTTAATTTTTTTGATTTATATCATTAAAAGGACTTCTTCAAATGATAAGAAGTTCGTTTACTTTTACTTGTAGGATTATCACCACATATGTCTTTTCCTGAACCTAACGCCATGAGCCCCGTCGAACGCCGAGCCGCCTTTTCCATTGCAGGTATTTTTTCAACTCGAATGCTGGGATTGTTTATGATCTTTCCCGTATTCGCATTGTTTGCAGAGGATGAATTTGCAAATGTAACGGGGATGCAAATTGGTATTGCAATGGGGATTTATGGTCTAACCCAAGCTTTTTTGCAAATTCCTTATGGGATGTTATCGGATAAATACGGCCGAAAGCCACTGATCGTTGCAGGTATGATTGTCTTCATGATCGGTTCCATGATTTGTGCCGTCGCAGAATCGATGGAAATGATGATTCTAGGGCGAGCCATTCAGGGTATGGGTGCCGTTGCAGCTGTCTTGATGGCATCGGTTGGCGATTTGGTGACCGAACAGTTTCGATTGCGAGCGATGTCCATCGTGGGAATTACCATTGGGTTATCCTTTACCTTATCCTTAATTGCGGGTCCAGTTTTGGCCTCTTGGTTTGGTGTAAGAGGTATCTTTTGGGTTATTGCAGGCTTAGCAGTGCTTGGCATGTTATTGGTTAAATTTGCAATGCCAAATATTGAAAAGCAAGAGTTTCAACGAGAAGCACAAGCCGACCCCAGCCAGTTTCGAGAAATTTTAAAAAACAAGCAACTTTTAAGACTTGATTTAGGCGTATTTGTATTACATGCGATGTTAACGGCGATGTTTATCGTGTTACCTCTTAGCTTAAGAGATAATGCAGGGCTGGATGTATTGAGCCACTGGATCATCTACTTACCCGTTATGCTGCTCTCTTTTGCACTGATGGTACCCTTTATTATTCAGGCTGAGAGCCGAGGCCGAATGAAACATATGTTTGTGGGTGCGGTAGCTACCATCACCTTAGTACAGCTTGCCTTTGCAGGTATCGAAAATACATTTTGGTCTTTATTTGTGTTGCTGCTTATTTTCTTTACAGCATTTAATTTGCTTGAGGCGTCTTTACCCTCGCTTGTGGTGAAGTTGTCGCCTGCAGATAAAAAAGGAACTGCCAGTGGTATTTACTCAACCAGCCAGTTTTTAGGAGCCGCGGTGGGTGGGGTATTAGGAGGGTTTTTCTATCAGTATTATGGGTTTAATGGCGTCTTTATCTTTACAGCTGTGATTGGTGGGATTTGGCTGATTGCCGCCATGACAATGGAAAACCCACTGCCATTAAGCATTGCATCGGTACCGTTAAAGGGGGTTAATGAGAGTGATATGAAGGCCATTGAACAAAAATTACTGGCTTATGAGGGTGTGTATGAAGCTGTTGTATTACCTAGTGAGCAACGTGCTTACTTTAAAGTGGATCGAAAAATTGTAAATGAAGCGGCTTTGATTGACTACATAGAGAAAAGTCGATAAATTAAATTTAAAATATTTTTGAAAGAAAAGAGAGAAATATATGCGCGGTATTAATAAAGTAATTTTAGTCGGCACCTTAGGAGCCGATCCAGATGTTAAGTTTGCAGCTAACGGTAATGCTATTGCAAACTTAAGTGTGGCAACCAGCGAAGAGTGGAACGATAAAAGCTCAGGTCAAAAGCAACAAAAGACTGAGTGGCATCGTGTGACTATTTTTGGGAAGTTGGCCGAAATTGCAGGACAATATCTAAGAAAAGGCTCTCAAGTGTATCTTGAAGGTAAGTTGCAAACGCGTAAATGGCAAGATCAAAATGGTCAAGATCGTTATACCACCGAAGTCGTGTTAAGTGGTTTTGACGGTACTATGCAAATGTTAGGTGGAAACCGTCAAGGTGGCGACACCTCTTTTGATCAAGGAGGTTTTAATCAAGCCCCTATGGGTCAACAGCAACCTCGCCAACAAAATCAGTTTCAGCAACCTGCACAGAACCAAGCACCGATGGGTCAACCAGCTTCTCAGCAAGCACCGCAACAAAAAGCTCCTGCGTATGCTCCAAATGATTTTGATGATGATGACGTGCCGTTTTAGGTCGTACCTAATGCTATAGTGTAAAATTTGATCTATTTAAAAGCTCTTATTAATAAGGGCTTTTTTTATGGGTTCAATTTTTGTGTTGCATTAATACTTTTAAGTAGTTTTTGAAAGCTTGGGTGGTTTCTAAGTAAAGAGCGTCCTGCACTTATAAGTTTGTCTATTTCAGGCTCAGACAGTGAAAGGCTGGTGGGAATTTGATTGAGTTCAGTTCGAAGCTCTGGTGTGCTGAGTTGATTGAAATTTAATTTAATAAAAAAAGGGGTAACTTGATGATTAGGTGTGGAGAGTTCAATGCTCCATTTTTTAAGCGCTTCAGAAAAAAGACTAAGAGTGCTGACATTGTAGCGGTGTATTTGAATGTCCGTTATTGCTTCAATGCTTTCTGTAATACTGGGAACCTTATTTGAAAGGCGAAACTCTGGTGCTGCTTGAGTTGAGGCATCAACAGAAATGACAGCAAGCCATTTTGCGGGTGGTTTACCAATACGCTTGGTAAAGTGCTGTGCTCCGCCAGAGAGCTCAACAGCCTCATAGATGGCACGTAAACCAAGGTTGTCGGTAATTCCGCCATCAACCAGATGTAAATAGGGGTATTGGGTGTCAATATAGTCCGTTAGTCCTTTTACAGCTTGTTTTAAGTCGTCATTTTGTTGAGCATGCTTCATGGCTTGTTGGAGTTTTTGTTGGGCATGGTTTTCGCAAGGTTGAAAGTTTTGAACAACAACAGGATTAAAGGCAACGGGTACTGCGGCAGAGGCTGCAACGGCGCGTGCAATAGGGTAATCATTGATGTTTGAACAGATGAGATCAAAATACTCTTGTACAAAAGAAAAGCGTACGCCATTGCCTAGGTCGGATGCATTGATCAAAATGAGTGGGCTATTAGGTGTGTTCAAATCTTTGAATGTGGCATGTTTAAAGAGAGTGTTGTTGTAAATTTGGATGGCAATTTCAGTTCTTCCTGTGGTTAAAAACCAACTAAAGGGACTGAGGATACTTGTGATAATGTTGTCCTCAATATTTTGCTGTAACATTGCTTTTTTAAAGTTCTTAAATGTTTTTTTGCCATGCAAACCATAATAGGCGGCAATAAAGCTACCGCCAGAAACCGCACTAATAATGTCAATTTCATCAATGAGACGGTAGTTTTTTTGTTTATGGATGAGAGTGGTGTGTTCGAGTTCTTTAAGTACGCCATAGGCAAGAGCTGCAGCACGCGTACCTCCACCAGAAAAAGCTATAGCGAGCGTAATTTCGCCTCTTGGGCGAGATTTAAGTTTAGAGGTAATTGAAAAATTAGGGGGTATCGTTGGTTCATGGCCTGTTTGTTTCTGATTGTGTACCGTGCCATAAGAAGAGCACCCAGACAGAATAAAGAGTAGTGCATATATGAAAAGTAAATAGGGAGTAACTCGCATAGTTTAATTTCAATATTGAGTATAAAATGTAGGTATCATAGCATGAGAGTTTTAATTATTTTTAATTGGGGATGGTATGCAGACATTGGATTTATGTGAGTTATCTAAAGTAGACTCCATTTTGCTTGATTCAGTACTAAAGTACTCCCCTTCTTGTGCCGCATTTAAAAACTTATCTGGTCAGTTTGTGCGAGTGAATTCAAAGTTTTGCCACCTATTTGAATTAACAGAGCAAGACGTGATTGGAAAAATGGAAGTGGATATTTTTCAATTAGATACCTCAGAGGATGTCAACAAGATTGATCAAGGCATTGTTGAGCAATCAGACTTTTTTGAAAAGGAGATTGAAGTTTTCATTAAGGAAGAGTTACGCTCTTTTGTTTTAATTAAATTCCCTTGGTTAACATCGCAGAATCAAGTTTGTGGTATTGGATGTATGTTAACGGAAGTGACACACGTAAAGTGGCTAGAAAAAAATTATGGCCTAGCGCAAAAAGTAATTGAAAACTCTTCCGAAGCCGTAGTATTCACAGATGCTCAAGGTCTGATTTTAGATGTGAATAATGCATACCAAACAATTACTGGTTATCAGAGAGAAGAGTTAATTGGTAAAAATCCAAATGTACTTAAGTCAGGAAGACATGATCGCAATTTTTATCAAGCCATGTGGGCTCAAATTAGAGCTCAAGGGCATTGGAGTGGTGAGGTTTGGGATCGACGAAAAAATGGTGAAATTTACCCCAAGTGGTTAATGATTAACGCCATGATGGATGAAGAAGGGAATGCGACAGGGTATGTGGGTATTTTTAGCGACCTGTCGGATCAAAAAAAGGCTGAGGAAAAGCTGGAAGAACTCTCTTTTTATGACCCACTTACCCACTTACCGAATCGAGTTCTATTTCATGACCGCCTTTCAGTCGGTGTTTCGATTGCTAAGCGAGAAAAGCACTTACTTGCGGTATTATTAATTGATTTGGATCGCTTTAAAGTTGTGAATGATTCATTGGGTCACAATGTGGGTGATGAATTACTCGAATTGATTGCACAGCGTTTTTTAACCTTAGGGCGAGAGTCAGATACCGTCGCTCGTTTAGGGGGGGATGAATTTGCTGTATTACTGCCTGAATTAAGCAGTGCAGAAGATGCCTCAGTGGTTGCACAAAACTTCATTGACTCATTACAGGAACCCTTTTGTTTTGGCGGGCACAGTATTAATATTGGCGCGAGTATTGGTGTCTCTATTTTTCCAAGTGATGGAGCAGATGTCGATGGGCTTATTAAGCGTGCAGAACTGGCTTTATATAAAGCGAAAGAGCAAGGACGTAATACTTACCAGTACTTCAGTCAAGAGTTGCAAGATGCCGTTTTTGAGCAATTAGAAATGGAAGAGGAAATGCGTCATGCCATTCTTAATCAGCAGTTTACCCTGTATTATCAGCCTAAAATTTCTTTAGCCACGAATAAAATTACGGGAATGGAAGCGCTCGTTCGTTGGATTCACCCTGAAAAGGGATTGATTCCACCAGATAAATTTATTCCTCTGGCCGAAGAGAGTGGTTTAATTATCTCTTTAGGAGAGTGGATTTTACAAGAAGCTTGTCGTGCTACGGCAGAGTGGGTTAAAAAGTATGATGATAAGCTTGTGGTTGCGGTTAATTTGTCTGCTAAGCAATTTAAATCCGAAAATTTATTAAGAACGATTCAAAATACATTAGATACTTTTCAGCTTGATCCGAAAAATATTGAACTTGAAATCACCGAGAGTTGCGTTATGGAAAATGTAGAGAAGGCTCTGCAAACCATGAAGGACTTTAGAGACTGTCGTTTAAGATTGGCGATTGATGATTTTGGAACAGGGTACTCCTCTTTAGGGTATTTAAAGCAGTTTCCAATGAATACTCTTAAAATTGATCGTTCTTTTATTATGGACTTAACCCCAAATTCAGATGATGCTGCCATTGTTGAAGTGGTAATCTTGTTGGCAGATAAGCTGGGATTAGATGTAGTTGCAGAAGGGGTTGAAACAGATGCTCAGCTTACATTTTTGCGTGCTCAGGGCTGTGAGTACGTTCAAGGTTATTTATTAAGCCGTCCCTTGCCTGCCGATGAATTTGAGGTCTTTTTAAGGGATAATGTATAACACTGCACTGTCTATTTTAAAATAGGTGTCTTTGTACGATAAAAGGCACCAAAGGGATTCAACTTTTTTAAAATCGGCCGATACCTATTCATAGAGGTATTTATACATGCATAATCCAAAACCGATTTCCCCTTCTGCGCGATATTTTATTAAATTGCTTGAGAAACGCTCGGCTGAAATTCAGCTTGAGCAGTTAGATAAATCACGATTAAATCAAGAAATTCAATTTGATGAAGTGGATTTGTTTTTTAAGCAAATCATGTCTCAAAATATTTTTATTTATACCGTTGGTCAAAATGGCAAAAAAGAGTCAACCATTCTTGCTAAAGCGATTTTTAGTATGAGCCAAGTGATTCGTATTTTTTACAGTACAAGTTTTGATGATGAAAATACTGGGTTTATTCGAGTTAGAGCAGATAGAGAGTTGCAATTAATTATTGTAGAGCGAATGCATGGAATACGTCCGAAGCCTGAATTACTTTACTGTAGCTTGGATCAATGCCATGTGATTCGTTTTTTGATTCGTTGGATTATGCGACGAGTCGATTGGAGCAAAACAAAGTTGGTGAATTTAGAGCTCTATCGTCGTTATCATCAAGAGTTACAAGAAGAGGCTGAGGCAAAAATGAATGCTGCGTTAGCTGAAGAAGAGAAGGAGCGAGTTCAGCAAGCTTATGAAGCGCACGTCAAAAATAAAACTAAGCGCAGAAAGGTGCGGTAACTCTATTTTTTATTTGGAAGCTCAGTATTTAATGTGAGCGATTGACCGCTAAATCGGCTAAGGCGCATAAAGCAACTTTTAGCTGACTCTCGGGGAGGGGCTTGAGTGCCGACTTTGCTAAATCAGCTTCTTGCTGTGCAATGTGTTTAGTGTAGTCAATGGCACCAGAGCGTTCAATAATTTGAGTCACTTCTTTAAGTAAGGAGGCGCCCTCTGATTCAATGGCTCGACGAATGATTGCTTTTTCTTCATCTGAACCATTTTCTAAGCTGTATATTAACGGAAGAGTCGGCTTCCCTTCTGCCAAATCGTCTCCAACATTCTTGCCTAGTTCCGTTTCATCAGCGGTGTAATCTAGTACATCATCAATTAACTGGAAGGCGGCACCTAAATGGCGGCCGTAATGAATAAATGCAGTTTCGAGCCCTGGCTTGTTTGCCAGTATTGGTCCCATTTGGGTGGCGGCTTCAAAGAGCTTGGCTGTTTTACGGTGAATAACCTCCATGTAACGCTCTTTGGTGGTGTTGGCATCATGACAGTTGAGAAGCTGTAACACTTCACCTTCGGCAATCACATTGGTTGCTTCGGACATGACCTGCATAATACGAATATTGCCTGGCTCAACCATCATTTCAAAAGATCTTGAGTAGAGAAAATCCCCCACTAAAATACTGGCGGCATTTCCCCAAACATCGTTTGCTGTTTGGTTACCACGACGCGTATCCGACTCATCTACGACATCATCATGAAGCAGGGTAGAGGTATGAATGAACTCAATTACAGCAGCCATTAAACAATGATCTGTTCCTTGATAACCACAGGCACGTGCTGACAATAAAACCAGTAACGGCCTCAAACGCTTTCCGCCGCTATTAATAATGTAGTGGCCAATTTGGTTGATGAGCACTACATCAGACGCAAGACGTTTTAAAATAAGCTGATCAACAGCTTGAATGTCATTTTGAACAAGAGATTGGATTTCGGATAAAGTCATTATGAGATCATTATGGGTTTTAACCCATTTGGCCATACAGAGAAAAAACTAATTTTAGTACGAATAATGAAGTGACGCCAGTGTTTTCATGCGCTTGAGTGCTAAAAGATCTTTTTTATTACATTCCTATCGGAAGCGTAGGCTATAAAAAGTTTAATTTATTTTGACCTTGGTGTTAAAAGTCTATATAATTCCGCCTTTGTCGCAATTGGCGGCTATAATTGAAAACAGAATTTTAGAATCCGGGAGAAGTTCCATGTATGCGGTAATTAAAACCGGTGGTAAGCAGTATCGAGTTCGAGAAGGTCAAGTATTACGCGTTGAGTCTTTGAATGTTGAAGCAGGTGATGCGGTAGAGTTTGACGAAGTATTGATGGTGGGTGAAGGAGCTGACATTAAAGTTGGTGCACCTTATGTTGAAGGCGCTAAAGTTTCCGCAACTGTTGAATCAAACGGTCGTGGCAAAAAAGTGACTATCATCAAATTCCGTCGTCGTAAGAACAGATCGAAGACTAAGCAAGGCCACCGCCAAAACTATACCGAAGTTAAAATCGGTACAATTTCAGCTTAACCATAAATGAAATTTAAAACAGTTGTTAGCTCTGAGTAGGGGCTAACACTGTTAACAAAAGGACAATACCATGGCTCATAAGAAAGCAGCAGGTAGTACTAAAAACGGTCGCGACTCCAATGCCAAGCGCCTAGGCGTTAAAGCATTTGGTGGTGAGGTAGTTTCAGCAGGCAGCATTATTGTTCGTCAGCGTGGAACTAAGTTTCATCCAGGTGTAAACGTTGGTCGCGGTAAAGATGATACATTGTTTGCAAAAGCAGACGGTGCGGTTGCATTTGTATCAAAAGGTAAGCCATTACGTACTTACGTAACGATTGTTTCTGAATAATATTCAGTTTCTGCTTATTTAAAAACGCCCCGCTTTGACGGGGCGTTTTTGTTTGTATAAAATAATTCTCCCCCCCTTATGTGTTTGAATAAAGGGCGAATCGATTGATAAAAAAGGGAACAACATGCAGTTTGTAGATGAATCTTCCATCCATGTAGAAGCCGGACGCGGAGGAAACGGCGTTGCCAGTTTTCGTCGTGAAAAATACATTCCATTTGGTGGTCCCAATGGCGGTGATGGCGGCGATGGCGGCAGTGTTTATCTGGAAGCAGACCGTAACTTAAATACTTTAGTGGATTTTCGGTTCACTAAAAACTACCGAGCACAAAATGGTCAAGCAGGAATGGGTCAGCAAAAAACGGGTTCGGCAGGCGAGGACTTAATTATTAAGGTCGCTGTTGGAACCAAAGTCACTGATATTGATTCTTTAGAAGTTCTCGGAGATTTAACGGAGCATGGCCAACGTTTAAGAGTGGCAGAAGGAGGGCGTCATGGGTTGGGTAACATTCATTTTAAAAGCAGTCGAAATCGTTCACCTAGGCAGTGTACAACGGGCGAAGATGGCGAAGAGCGTAACTTACGTTTAGAGCTTATTGTTCTGGCCGATGTTGGATTGCTAGGCTTGCCGAATGCCGGTAAATCAAGTCTTATTACAGCAGTATCTGCAGCACGTCCTAAGGTTGCAAACTACCCATTTACAACGCTGTATCCTAATTTAGGAGTGGTGAGTGTCTCTCCTGAAACTAGTTTTGTGATGGCGGATATTCCGGGGCTGATTGAAGGCGCATCCGAAGGTGCGGGTTTAGGGCAGCAGTTCTTAAAGCACCTTTCTCGTACTGGATTGTTATTGCATGTGGTGGATATTGCGCCACTGGAAGAGATTGATCCTGTTGAAGACATTAAAATCATTGCCAAAGAGCTAGAGAAATACAGCGATGAAATTGCAGGTAAAGAGCGCTGGTTAGTGTTAAATAAAACCGATTTGCTTTTACCAGAAGAGGTAGAGGAGCTATGCACGCGTATTGTCTCTGAAGTGGAATGGCAAGGGCCTGTTTATCAAATCTCCGCTGTCTTGAGAGAGGGCACCAAAAAATTGGTGAACGATATCGCTTATGCGTTAGAGCAAAATCGAATCGAAATGGCAGAAGAAGAGGCTCCTGTGCGTGCTTCGGTAGATGAAGATTTTGAATTTTAATTACGGTGATTAGATGAATCGTACTGATCTAAAGAAAACCAAGCGCTGGGTCATTAAAATTGGCAGTGCGCTGTTAACCGACGATGGTAAGGGGCTAAACACCCAAGCATTAAGCCAGTGGGTCGCTCAGATGGCCATGCTTAATTCTCAAGGCATTGAGGTGGTGCTTGTCTCGTCGGGTTCCATTGCGGAAGGGATGACGCGCTTAGGTTGGCACGAAAGGCCTACGGCGCTCAATGAATTGCAAGCGGCAGCCGCGCTGGGGCAAATGGGATTGATTCAAGCGTATGAATCTCAGTTTTCAGTCTTTGATCTACACACCGCACAAATTTTAATGACGCACGATGACCTTTCCAACCGTAAGCGCTATCTAAACATCAAAAGTACCATTGAAACACTTCTAAAATACAATGTTATCCCCATTATTAACGAAAATGATACTGTCGTTACCGACGAAATTTGTTTTGGGGACAACGATACCCTTGCCGCCTTAACCGCCAATTTAATTTCAGCCGATGTTCTTGTGATACTGACCGATCAAAATGGTCTGTACACAGAAAACCCAAGAGAGAATCCAGAGGCATCTTTGATTTCAGAGGTACAGGTCAGCAGTCGTGAGATTGAAGCGATGGCTAGCTCAGAAGGGGGGCGCTTGGGCAAAGGGGGGATGTATACAAAAGTGATGGCCGCTAAATGTGCCGCACGTTCAGGCACCGCTACGCTGATCGCTTCGGGGCGAGAGAAGAATATTCTCCCTAAATTATTAAATGGGGATGTATTGGGCACCTTGTTGGTTCCTGATTTAGAGCCTTTAACGGCGCATCAGCAATGGTTAGCAGGACACTTACAGGTCAAAGGTTCTTTGGTGTTAAATGAGAGTGCTGTGGCTATGATTCAACATTCTGGACAAAGCTTACTGCCTTTTGGCGTGGTCTCTCAAACAGGTGATTTTCAACGTGGCGATATGGTCGTGTGCTACGACGAGTTAGGGCAAGAGGTGGCAAGAGGTTTGGTCAATTATTCTGCATCAGAATTACGTCAGCTTCTAGGAAAGCCCTGTGACCAAGTAGAATCTATTTTAGGCTATGTAGGCGAGGAGTCTTTAATGCAGGGCGATAATATGGTGTTATCGCGTGAGTCTGAACAACAGTAACGATTTAGCTTGTCTTTTCCCTCCCTCTTTTTACAGAGGGAGATTCTTTTACTTCCGTACAATCAACCAGCCACCAATGACCACCAAAATGACTTGTAGCATGCTTTCATTAATCCACTCTTGATCAATGATTCCCGGTAATAAAGCAAAGACAATCAGTAATACGCCGATGGTTCTATTTCGTTGTGCGCGATTTTGTTCTGCGATTTGTTTTTCTAAGCGCGCCATCTGTTCCGCTTGTCCGCCAAAATCAGCATGAGCCAATTTATTAAGGCTTGCATGAAGTAGCCTTGGCATTTCTGGGGCGTTCTCCATCCAGAAGGGGAGGTTGCTTTTAACGTTTCTAACAAAGCCTTTTGGCCCCATTCTGTCATGCATCCACTCTTCTAAGAAAGGTTTGGCGGTATCCCAAAGATCGAGTTCATCATCCATTTGGCGACCTAGCCCTTCAATATTGAGCAGTGTTTTTTGTAACAAAACCAGTTGTGGTTGTACCTCCATACCAAAGCGTCGTGCGGTTTGAAAGAGGCGCATTAGCACCAAACCAAAAGAGATGTCTTTTAACGGTCTGTCCCAAATCGGCTCGCAAACGGAGCGAATAGCAGACTCTAGCTCATTTACACGCGTGTCTCTAGGAACCCATTCAGACTCTATGTGCAGTTCAGAAACGCGTAAATAATCACGATTAAAGAAGGCTAAAAAGTTCTCAGCCAAGTAGCGTTGGTCTTCGGGATCGAGCGTGCCCATGATGCCAAAATCAATGGCGGCATAACGGCCGTCGGGCAGTACAAAAATATTGCCTGGATGCATGTCAGCATGAAAAAAGTTGTGTTTAAACACTTGGGTAAAAAAGATCACCACCCCTTTGGCAGAAAGCTTGGTGAGCGAGATGCCCGCTTCCATCAATTTTTCTGTTTCGCTGATGCGAATACCGTAAATACGCTCCATCGTCATTACGCGCTCTGCAGTGTGTGACCAGTAAATTTCAGGTACATACAGCAGGTCAGAATCTTCAAAATTACGTCTGAGTTGTGTAGCATTGGCAGCTTCACGAATCATGTCTAATTCGTCTAAAATGGTTTTTTCAAATTCAGCCACTACATCGACAGGGTGGAGACGTTTGGCAATTTTAACGGCGGCTTCGAGCAAGCGTGCCAGCATAAACATAATTGCCACATCTTGTTCAATAATGGGCTTGATGTCAGGGCGAACCACTTTCACCACTACATCGGTGCCTGTATGCAGTTTAGCGGCATGTACTTGAGCAATGGAAGCGGAGGCCATTGGCTCGGTATCAAACTCTGCAAAGGCTTCTTCGGTTGTTTTACCCAAGGCTTCTTCAACCAACTGCTTGGAGTGTTCGGCATCAAAAGGGGGGCAGTCGTCTTGCAGTTTAATCAGTTCGACGGAGATATCGGGTGGCAGTAAATCTTTACGGGTAGAGAGCGCTTGCCCCAGCTTAATAAAAATAGGACCAAGCTCTTCCAGTGCCAAGCGAATATTTTCGCCACGACTGCCAGATGACTTACCACGCCAATTCCACGGCAACACCATGTTAAACCAAATAAGCCAAGCGTACTTAGTGTCGGTCAGCACCATTTTATCAATTTGATAATAGGTGAGAACACGGTTGATTTTGATCATGCGAAAGAGTTGTTTAAGGTGCTTCATTTATAAGTTCTTTTAAGAGGTTGTTAGCAGAGTGTTGATTCGTGCTTCAAGTACATTGGTTTGAGTGGTGATGTCATCTACTCCTTGGCAAAATCGTTTGACTTGGCTTTGGGTAGGAACGGCTTCGATCTCAAATTGCAAAAACTCTTTGAGTGTTTGTGAAACAGTGTCTTTAACGCCCTGTTGAGTATTGAAAAGAGAGCGAATGCCATGACCGACTTTAAAGGCGATTAAATCCCCCGTGTAGTGGGAGAGCTGCTCTTCCCAGTCAATATCTAATGAACAGAGTGCATCAATAAAGTACTGGGCAAGCTGAGTGTCTCCCGACAGTGTCGTATTGGGTAGGGCGTGGTTAAGGGGCAAGCGAACAAAGTCTAATAGATGAGTTTGAATACTCGCATCCGCTTCGCCCACAAGGCTGCTTTGCACTGCAATCATGCTTTTTGTAAACAGAAAATACAGCGGTTGTTTAATGGGGCTAAGGGTTACGGCAATGACTTTGTCTTCTAAGGACAAAAAGCTTTGTCCCTCCATTTCATCCAGTCGAACAGCGGTATTTAATACAGACTCAATGGTTTTAGAGAGGGATAATAGCGGCAGATCAAGCTCCGAATTAGTGCGTTGATCCGATGCATGTGTTTCATTCGTGTTATGACTCATACGACAACCTCCAACATTAATATTTCCAGCCTCGGTGCAGTGCCACGATGCCTTCGTTCATATTAAGGTACTCGGCTTTATCAAACCCTGCGGTGAGCATCATCTGTTTTAGCGTTTCTTGGTCTGGGTGCATTCGAATGGATTCCGCTAAGTATTGATAGCTGGCCTCATCATTTGCAATCAGTTTGCCCATTTTAGGTAAAATATTAAACGAGTAAAAGTCATAAAACTTCGCAAACAGAGGTTGTGTGACTTTTGAAAATTCTAAAATCATCAGTTGCCCACCGGGTTTTAATACACGGTACAGCTCTTCTAATGCTTTGTCTTTATTGGTTACATTTCTCAAGCCAAAGGCAATGGTGGCCAAGTCAAAGGTATTATCGGGAAACGCCAAGGCTTCGGCATTGGTAATGGTATACTCCACATTACCTGCAATGCCAGCATTAATGAGACGATCACGCCCCACACGTACCATGCTTTCGTTAATATCGGCCAAGACCACTTTGCCCTCTTTACCCACACGCTTGGCAAACTCTTTGGTTAAATCGCCAGTACCACCAGCTAAATCCAATACCACTTTACCGGGGCGAATACCACTGAGTTCAATGGTGTGGCGCTTCCAAAGTCGATGCACGCCCAGCGACATAACATCGTTCATAATGTCATAATTTCCTGCAACCGAGTCAAAAACGCCTTTGACCTTTTTCACTTTTTCTTGAAGCGGAACTTCTGTAAATCCAAAATCAATGGTGGGTTTCGTTTGACTCATAATGATGCACTCTTTAGTCGATAGATGATTGGCCGTGTGCGGCTTTTAATTTAGTTAAATCGGGATGGCTGTGGCCTGCGCGCATTAAACGTCTGAGGTAGTCGGTCCAATAATCGGTTTGATGGCTTCCTAAGTCGTAGAGGCGTTCCCATGTGTAAATACCCGTGTCGTGCCCGTCGTCAAAATGCAGTTTAATGGCATAGTTTCCTACGGGCGTAATGTCGGTAATATTTACCTCTTGCTTGTCTAGTTGTAGAACTTCTTGCCCGGGGGCGTGTCCTGTTACTTCGGCCGACTGTGAATACACACGCAAAAACTCACAGGGGAGTTTAAATATTTCCCCCCCCCCTTGTGTATCACTCTCATTGTTAAAATGAACTTCTAATACACGTGAAGTTTGATGCAGTTTAATGTGTGTTGGGATTAAGCTTGGCACGGGGCTTTCTCTTTATAAAATATATTGTGAAAGGTCTTGATCTACAGCGAGCTCACCCAAACGCTCTTCAACAAACTGTTGGGTCACTTCAAAGGTTGATCCAGCCAAACTAGGCGCGTCAAAAGAGACCTCTTCCAACAAACGTTCTAATACCGTGTGTAAACGACGTGCCCCAATGTTTTCAGTGCCTTCATTTACTTGGAAAGCAATCTCCGCCAAACGCTGAATGCCTTCATTGGTAAAGACCAAGTCAACCCCTTCGGTTTTCATTAGGGCGACGGCTTGTTGCGTCAGGGAAGCCGTGGGTTCGGTTAAGATGCGCACAAAATCTTTAACACGTAGCGATTGCAACTCAACGCGAATTGGCAAACGCCCTTGTAGTTCAGGAATAAGATCTGACGGTTTAGACAGGTGAAACGCACCTGAGGCGATAAACAGAATATGATCGGTTTTGATCATGCCGTATTTAGTGCTGACGGTGCTCCCTTCAATTAAAGGCAGTAAATCACGTTGTACCCCTTCACGAGAAACATCGCCACCGCCCGCATCTTGGCGTTTGGCGACCTTATCAATTTCATCAATAAAGACAATGCCGTTTTGTTCAACACTCTCAATCGCTTGGGCTTTTATATCGTCTTGATTAATAAGCTTTTGCGCTTCCTCTTCAGTGAGGGCTTTGAGCGCTTTTTTAATGGTCAGTTTACGCTTCTCTTTTTTGTTTTGGCCTAAACCTTCAAACATGCCTTGCAGTTGTTGAGTCATCTCCTCCATACCGGGGGCGGCCATAATCTCAACTTGTTTGGGTGCGGCATTTAAATCCAGCTCAACCTCTTTATCGTCCAACTGACCTTCACGCAGTTTTTTACGAAACTTTTGGCGCGTATCGGCCATATTGTCATGGCTCTCCTCTTCGCGACCGCGAGCAGGGGGGAGTAAAATATCTAAAATACGCTCTTCGGCCGCATCCTCGGCTTTGCGTTGCAGGCCTTTCATCGCTTGTTCACGCGTGATCTTCATGGCATTTTCCATTAGGTCTCTAATAATAGAGTCCACATCACGTCCCACATAACCCACTTCGGTAAACTTAGTGGCCTCAATTTTTAAAAAGGGTGCATTCGCCAGTTTAGCTAAGCGGCGCGCAATTTCGGTTTTTCCAACCCCTGTTGGCCCAATCATTAAAATGTTTTTGGGGGTCACTTCATGACGCAATTCATCAGACAGTTGATTACGACGCCAGCGATTACGCAAGGCAATGGCAACGGCACGCTTTGCATCGGCTTGGCCTACAATGTGTGAATCTAAGCTGTGCACAATTTCTTTAGGGGTCATCATTTGTTACGGGTTTCCTTCATGACATAGGGGGGGGAGAAAAATTTTAAACCTATTTAAAAGGCTTGAAATTACCCAATTAAGTTTACGAAAGGAGTCATTATAAATTAAAAAAAGAAATATTGGGTAAGACTCATTTAGATAAGCTGTTTTTATGTTTTAGGGTGATATGTTTTTTCTGGATAGTTTTTTTTAAGGCATTCCTATTGAATAAAAAAACTAAATTATTTACTCATAACGCCACTTATGTTGAGAAGAAAAAACAGTGAGTAAGAGTTACTTAAAGCCGCCTCAGAAAGCAAACAATGCCAAGAGAGTTTTTCGCGTTAAAGTGCGAAATAAACGGGAGGCACAATTTAGAATTTTGGTAAATCAAAATCAAGCTTGGTAAAGGCTTGTTATGGATGATGGACGGCGATCTTCCTAATGGACTCCAGATTGTTTTGATGTGTTGCTTGCTTTAAGGGCAGAGTAAATTACTTAATTGAATCGTAATGTGTCATGGCGGCAACAATGCGGTCTAACAGTGGTTTTAAACCGTTAAAATCAATAGAATTTTTTTGTGCTTTAATAATGTGATTCGCAAAGGCTTCTTTGCTTAAGTCGGTTTTATCATCTCGTTTATTAGCGGTATTAAAACACTTGCCATTGTGCTGTGTTAGCCGTGTTTTTTTATCAAAGAGATACTCTATATCGGTATTCTTATTTTTTGAGCCTAATGGTGTTAGTACAACATAGAGATTGTGAATTACATAAATGAAATCAGCATTAGGATAATCACTTTTTGTCAATGTAGTCGGGTGTACCATTACCGAATCAATTTTTTTAAGTTGATTTCTGGTACCTGAAAACCCTGAGTCATTATCTAACACGATAATCACGGGGTATTGAGGTTTTGAGGCTTTATAAAACTTATAGTGGTTATCAAACTCCTGTATAAAATAGGTTAGGTATGACGTTCCACCATCTAATCCTAATAAAAATCGTGTGCGCTTCGAATACTCGATAAAGCGGATGAGTAGTTTATAGGTACTATCTTTAGTTTCAGCACGAGCAAGGTTCGGGTAGTTTTCTCCCAATACTTTAATTGCAGATTTCAGGTAAATATTATCGGTTTTTCCTTCACAAAGTATGGTTGGTTTGGTATTGGCGTAAAACCAGCGATAATATAAGAATTTACTAAAAGTTTTTTCTCTGCCACTGAGTAAAGGAGTTTTATTAATGCCATATTTTGCATGTTGGTATTTAGGGTTTAATGGTGGTTTTTTTCGCAAACGATTAAAACGATCAACCTGATCGATAAAGTTTAACTGGCCTTCTAGCTCATTAATATTACCATTAACATCACCTTCATCTGTTTTTTTAATAAAAGTGCCAGTATGAAATAAACTATGGCACTGAGATTTTACTGTTCGCCAATATTCTTTTTTTACATTGGGTTTTTTGTTAACAACTAAGCCTGTTACATCCTGTCTGGAATCTTTGAACTGAATGCGTGTTTTTTCATTATTTATAAAAAAACCTGCTCGCTTTATTTCATTTGTAAGCTTTTTTCCTGTAATAAATTTACCGTCTTTCTGTTGCATAATTTGTGGAGGAAATACCAACTTGCGTGTAGAGAAGGTCATATCATCAGCGTATCTTGAATATATGCAAGAGTGCTTTCTAGCTAGTGATGCAAGCTTAATG
The DNA here is from genome assembly GCA_015487015.1 of Thiomicrorhabdus sp. Taxonomy (GTDB): domain Bacteria; phylum Pseudomonadota; class Gammaproteobacteria; order Thiomicrospirales; family Thiomicrospiraceae; genus Thiomicrorhabdus. The sequence continues at coordinate 2,447 of WFQP01000118.1, read as the reverse complement.
TCTAACGAGTGGGTTATTAGGTTGGTAATAACTGGTGAGCATGGGCTACCTTGCGGGAGTTTGTTGTCATAACAGGCAATTTGTGCAATGACTGTTGCAATATTAGGATCTAATTTGAAATGATTATTTTTGATAAAAAAGCCTCTAACGCGACCAAAGTTAAAACTATCAAAAAAATCTTTTAAATCAATGTTAAGCACATTTTTTTGGTTCAAGTGCATCACCGCGTTGGTCATGATAGAGGCTTCTCGTACAAAGCCATGTGACAAAGCGTGTTTATAAGTGTATTTTTTTTGATTGATTTTGTTTATGACATCAATACAATCTAGTAATAAGTTAGACAGGCTTGATTGTAGGCTTTTTAACCGTTCAGATGGGGCGAAGATAGTACGAATACCTCCATTTTTTTTGGGTATTGTGAATTGTTTGTATTGAGTTTTTGGCTGTAATATATATAGAACATGAGTCAAAAGCTGAGGCTTTACCCCTAATAATGCCGCGAGTTGAGATTTTGTGGTAACTTGTTTAAGAGCTTTTAGTTTGTCCATTATTTTATAAGCTATCCTTGAATGTGGCTTACGGGCACTCTTACGCACTGCAATGAGACTGTCAAGAATCTGCAACAGCGTCATTGTTAAGGGCAATCCAAACGGATATTTTTTTCACTGATCGCGATACGCGATCCAAAATCTGCCCATAAACCACCAACGAATATACCAATGTTTTGCAGGGGATTCAATTTAAAGTAATTTAATGAGGCTCTTGCAAAACTCACACGGGCAGTGGGTTAAGCGTCAAACTTGCCTCTCACGGATGCGAAAAAAATGGCTTTTGAGCTTTGCCTACGGAGATTGCATCATTTTCCTTGACTCTAAAAAAATCGATTTTCAAATAAAAAATGAAAATTTAAAACCCAATAATCAATTTAAACTAAAATGGGGCTATTACTTAGGAGGCATGGATGTATAAGTCACTCAAAATAAAAAATTTTACGGCGTTTGATCAGCTTGAAATGTATTTTTCACCTGGAATAAATATTTTTGTGGGTGCGAATGGCACAGGTAAAACTCATATATTAAAGCTGATTTACGCGGCGAGTGATATTACTCGGAGTAAAAAAGGGCTTGCTGAAAAAGTGAATAAAGTTTTTTTACCCTCTCAAGAGCAGATAGGGCGTTTGGTAAAGCGCTCTAGTAAAAGCAGCAAAGGGTTTATTGAGTGGGTGCGAGAAAATAATGTAAAAGGTAATGAGCCAGAAGCGCTTAAAGTACGTCTTTCGATGACGAATCATACTAAAGAGGCTAATAAAGCAACGCTCTCAGGATCGCCTAAACGTTGGGTGGAAATGCCGTTGGACTCAGTTTATATTCCCGTAAAAGACATGATGGCAAATGCACCGGGGTTTCGTGCACTGTATTCTCAGCGCCATATTCATTTTGAAGAGGTCTATTCTGATATTATTGACCGTGTTTTTATCCCCCCGTTAAAAGGACAACCCCTTAAAGAGAGAAAGAAAATACTAACTCTGTTGCAAGAAGCGATGGAGGGTAAGGTGATTACCAAAAATGAGGAGTTTTTTCTTAAAAACAAACAAGGAGAGCTTGAATTTACGTTATTAGCCGAAGGCATTCGTAAGCTGGCGCTTCTTTGGGTTTTAATTCAGAACGGAACGTTGCTGAAAGGATCAATACTTTGTTGGGATGAGCCTGAAACCAATTTAAACCCTCGCTTAATGAAGACCGTTATTTCAATTTTAATTGAATTACAACGAATGGGCGTTCAGGTGTTTTTATCGACGCATGATTATGTCATTCTTAAAGAGTTAGATCTACAAACAGAAAAAAAGGACAGCGTTAAATACCATGCTTTTTCGCGCGATGAATCAAGTGCTGAAATTGTGGTAAACAGCACTGATCATTATTTAGATATTAGCCCCAATGCGATTGATGAAACGTTTGGGGATTTGGTGGATCGAGAGATTACACGTTCCATGGGTGGGAGTTAAGGCATGGTTTTAACGGAGGGGGAGCTTGAATTTGATTTTTCAAATGCCATTCAAGCGTTTAAGTTTGATGAAGTAGATAATGCATCACCGAATTATCATGGATTGACTCATTGTATGAAATCCGTTGATTTTATTGTGGAGCGTGAACATGATTGGCTGTTTGTTGAGGTAAAAGACTACACCCATCCTAATGCAAAAGTTAAAAAAGAGTTTTATTCAGATTTAGCGTGGAAGTATAAAGATACTTTTTTATACCGTTGGGCAGAAGGGAAAGTAGGTGATAAGCCAATTCACTATGTTTGTTTAGTTGATCTTAATGATGATGCTCTGATTTTAACCATTATGCATCGCTTGAAACAAAAGCTCCCTATCGGTTTGAAACCTGTGCGTTGGCAAAATGAACTTCTTCGGAGCGTTGTCGTTGTCAATATCTGTCTCTTAT
>WFQP01000117.1 GCA_015487015.1 Thiomicrorhabdus sp. | reverse complement strand
GCCATGAGGGGTGTGGCAGAAAACACACACACGACTTTCGGTGGTGGCTTTAACGGTTCCTGGACCACTGCTGGACAGGTTGTGTTTGGTGTTGACGATGTCTTCGACACCTGCCACAACAGATAATGTTGTCAAACATAACGTAAAGCATAAAAAAAGTTTTCTAAACCTTCTAGAAACCTTCCCACCCCAAAAATACCATCTTTTTTGCATACTAGTCGCCCAAATACTGCAAAACAATTACACGACCATTAAAAGTATCCGCTAGATAAATTCGATTATTCGCATCAGTGGTTACTCCTGAAGGAAGGTAAAACTCACCTATTTTTCGGTCTTTTCCTGAAATAGGAAGTAAAAAATCACCTTGATCGCTATATACTAACAAATACCCGTAATAAGACTCAACGGCATAGACATTACCATCATTATCAACAGTAACTCCTTTAGGACGAGGTGTGTTTCCAATATTAAGGCCTCTATCCCCAAAGGATTCTACCTCTTTTTCTAGGTTACTTGGGTCAATGATTTGAATGCGAGCATTCATGGTATCACTGACATAAAGTTGATTATGATTAAACTCGATTGCAGAAGGATAATTAAACTCTCCAAGAGCCTCTCCATGATGACCTATAGATGAAAGCCATTCTCCACTCGATGAAAAGACTTGAACCGTATGTAAAGCGGCATCTGAAACATAAATTTGTTTTTTATTTGGATCATAAGCGATACCAATAGGGCGCTTTAAATAATTAGAACCAAAAGACCCCTGTAACTTTCCATCTGCAGAAAACCGAAAAACCTTAGCAAGCTGAGTATCGACCACTAAAACTTCATTTTCTGTACCTGCAATACCTACAGGAGCTTGAAAAGAAGTTTTATTGTCCACTTCATCCCAAACAGTCACCGTTTGATCGTTTAAGTTAAAAACCATAACACCCGGCAATGCTAAATCAGCAATATAGAGAATATTTTTTGGGCTTACATAAAGGTCATAAGGACGCTTAAGCATTAAAGGCTCTGGCTCACCTGTAATCAACCCGATAATTTTTTCAAAGATATTTTGTGTCGAAGCGGTCTTATCAATCGATTCCCCATGTAACTCCCCAACATAACGGTAACGTGGAACCTCTGATCCTGATGGCCAAACATCAGATAGGCTTGTATTTTTTAATTGAAAACTTTTAGGCTGCATAGTTGAGCAACCTGATAATAAGATGAGTAATAATAAAATGCTAAAACGCATCAGTCCACAACTCTTTCTTTAGGTGGCTTAATTATAAAAACCTTAATACTATGATTCATATTATCTGCTACATATAAATAATCACCATCAATTGATAAATCTTTAATTTTTCTAAAGTGTGTAGGCCCTAAACCAGAACGCCCAAAACGTTCAGGCTTACCTCCAGCACTACTATAAATAACAATTTGGTCATTAAAATTATCACTTATATAAATCCTGCCATAAGAATCCACTGCGATTGAGGAAGGGCTTCGTATCTCTAAACGTGGAATTTGACGTAAAAACCTACCAGAAAAAGAAAATACATTTATGTTTTTGCTCAATTTAGAAACAACAAATAATTCATCATCAGTACAAGCCATGCCAACAATATCTCGACCCGCTTGTGTACCTCCTTCCTCCTTTATTCCATGTAAAGCCAAAGGATTCCCCGTTGCAGAAAACTCAATAATATGCCCAAAAAAAGCATCTGCAATAAACACATGTTGATTAGCTGGGTTAATACACATATCAACAGGGGAATTTAAATTTAAAGAGTCATAAAAATCAGTAATCAAGTTGCCTCTTAAACTGTACTTAGAGACTTGACTACCAAAAGAGTCAATAACAAACAGTGTTTGATCATCTGTAACAAATAAACGAGCAGAATTGCTCTTGAGCTGTTTATAGACGGATTTTAAACTCGATGCTTGCTGACTCACCATGTCATAAACATATAATCCCATCAAAACATCATCAATAAAATAGATTTTATTATCTTTTGCCGCGACAGAAACGGGGCTCTCAAGAAACTCAAACTCAGTGCCTACAATAGAAGACAGCCACCCTTCACTGATTGTGCGAAAACTATCAACCGTTTCGAGCTCTTCTAGTATCTCTGAACGAACGCTCAGCGGCGCGATAGCCAGACAGAATAAAATAGCCCAAAAACGCAACATTAACGTAAGCTGCCTTTATCAGAAGGAACATTATGACATTGTGTACAATCTTGAACAGCAAAGGCGACGGCACCATGACACACACCACATTGCTCTCCTGCCATAATATTGTTCATATTAATAAAATTAGAACCTTGTTTTGGCAAAAAAATATCAACATGACAATTTGCACAGGTTAATATTTGAGTATGAACTTTATGACTAAATAATACATAAGGCATTGAGCCTGTATTTTTTAAAATTAAATCTAAGTTAACACTGGTCATTTTCCCATCTCCTACTTTATTAGAACGAGGAGAAATCAATTTTTGATCAAGTGCTTTTACCCAATTAATTGTTCCATCCGCACGCTGTGGAAAATCTGACAGTGCTTCTTTTGGCTCTTGTAACTTAGAAAAACCGGGGCCATTTACATCATGAATTTTATCTTCTTTGAGCGTGGTAATTTCTGCTGCAAACGAGGAGGTAAAAACGGGCAATATTAAGCACCCTGCCAATAACATTTTAAACATATCTAATCCTTATACACCTGGAATATAAATGCCAGAGTTTCGTAACAAATTAACTAAACTTTTCGAAGCTTTTTCTATTAGGATTGCCGCTTCGCCATACTGGCCTTTTTTTGCCAACACCTCTGCCTGTACATGATAACGATCCTCCTCTTCAAAAAAAGGCTTGGTACGGTCATCTCTTTTAAAAGCATGCCGCTCATCAATCATCATATTAACCAACATTTTATAGTTTTCATACCGACCCAGTTCATATTCATAAGCTTCTTTTTCCGTAGCAAAATCTAAACTTCTTACTAAAGTTTGCCCCGTTCGCTGAGACTTAATCGATACCACAATGGCAAGATAAACTTCATCTAAAGTAGATTTAGCCGCTTTAAACTGATAATTTTTAGCAAGGTTTTCAGCTTGACTAAGCAAAGGCTTAATTAATTTTTGTAATTTTAATTCTTTATCAGAGTCTAAATTAAGGTCTGTAATTCGCTTATGTGCTAATAAAAGACCTTGAACACTTTTTAACTCTTTTTCATAATCGGCTTTGGCTTTTGTTTCAACAAAGCCACTTACCTGATGAGCTAATTTATTTGCAATGACAATACTTTGAGCCTTATTTTCACTAGCAAAAGAGTTTGAAAAAACAGAAAACAGAAAAGCTATAAATAATACTAATTTAAACATTTTAAATATCTCTATACCCTGCATTCATTTACCCTAAAAACAAAAATTAGCTTATGCACCAGGAATATGAACACCCGAATCTCGTAATAAATTAACCAACGTTTTAGAGGCTTTTTCTATTAATTTAGACGCTTCTTTATATTTCCCCTCTTTCACCAAGCTCTCTGCTTTCGCTTGATAGCTATTTGCTTCATCAAAAAAGGGCCTAGTTCTTTCATCACGTTTAAAAGCACGTCGTTCGTCAATCATCATATCCACTAACCTCTGATAATTTTCATATCGACCTAGCTCATATTCATACGCTTCTTCTTCGGTTGCAAAATCTAAGCTTCTTACAAGTGTTTGTCCAGTTCGTTGCGACTTAATTGAATTCGCAATAATAAGATAAGCTTTATCTAAAGATGCTATCGCTTCTTTAGTTTTTTGTTCCGCTTCATTTTTTTCAGCATCGGCAATTAATAACGAGACTTCTTTTTGCAACTTTCGTTCTGTATCGAACTCCGAATTATCATCCGTAATACGCTTATGGGCAGCAAGGAGTCCCTGAATATTTTTTAATTTTTTTTCATAACTTTTCTTTGCTTTCTTTTCAACAAAACCCGAAGCTTGATGAGCTAGACGACTGGCTAACATTAGTAATCGTAACGACTCATCCCTTGCTTTCACTGAGGCACTCAAATCACCAACCGACAATTTTTTGACGGCCACTTTATGAAATAATAAAGCCTTTTCAAGAGCTTCAGATACTTGTGGCAGATCCACCTTTTTAATATTGCGAACAAGACTGGAGTTTGTTAACAAACTTTCATTCATCGCTAATGATTTTTTCACTCCCTCAGCTGTCACAACACCTGCGGCCATAGAGTAAGGTATGAAAAAAGAAACTGCCCAAAAAAGGGCAGTAAAAATAGGTATTTTTAACCAATATTTCAATTCAAAAATTCCTTATAGAATAAATTATCGAATACCAATCATTCGTAGTGCTCTCAAGTACTGATCTGTTGAGTTTTGCAAGGTCTTAATGGAGGCCTTAATATCTCCAGACTGCAACTCTGAGTCAGCTTGAACACGAACATCTTCTGCTTTCTTAACAAACCTCTTAAATAACATAAGCTTACCGCCCTTAGGCACCTTTTGTTGCTCTGCAATAGGTATTAAACGTTTGTATTCATTATTACGCGCTAGCTCATATTGGTGCTCTTGCTCAGGTGTTTCAAAATCAAGCGAACTAACAATTTCTGAACTAGTCATTGAACGATTCGTCATCACAACAACGTTATCCAATACTCGTGTTAAAAGCTTATTTGCAGCCTCATACTTGCTGTTATCAAAAAGCATTTTTGCTTTCAATACCTCTGACTTTGCCTTATCTACGGCTTCCTGCTCATCACCCGAAACATAAGGAGCTGAATCATACCACTCAAGGTAAGACAAAATTTCTTCATCCAACTCTAGATAACGTTTCCGTAAAACCTTTAAAGCCGATTCAGATTTTGGCAACAACTTTGCAGCCTGCGTAAACTTTTTTAATGCTAAACTACTTAATGAACTACCCTCTGCGGCCTGCCCGCTATTATGAGCAACTTTCGCTTGCTCCAATAACTCTCTTGCCTCTTGTAAAGCCAATCTAGCGTCCTCAGAATCCATCTCTTCAAGACGCTTGGCAGTTTTTGAGTTCATCAATAAGTTATCAGCATAGTTAATTTTAGGTGAAGGTTTTACGGACTCTGCCGCAAAGGCAGAGCTCGTGACCAACACAGCTAAACAAAAAGCCGATAGGTACTTAGTCATAATTAATTACCAGCCACTGAACGTTTTAAAACCGCATTTTTAGCTTTAGGCTTAGAGTGACACAGCTTACAGGTAGACGTTGTAATTGGAAACGCAACCGCTCCATGACATTTACCACAAGATTCACCCAACATAATCGCTGCCATACTCATCTGGTTCGCGCCTTTTTGAGGAATAAAAATACCAGTATGACAGTTAGAGCACGCTAATAACAGCGTATGCCTATCATGTGGAAAAACCACATCAGGCATGGAACCCTTTACTTGACGCACAATATTCAAATTCATAATAATCGGCTTGGGTGCCGCATCAGAAGCATTATGACGTGGTGAGATCTTTTTAGTATTAATTGACTTAATCCAATCAACCTTATTACCCCACTTTGCTTTAACTAAACCATTAAACGCTTCTTTAGGTGGCTGCAACATATGAGTACCTGCGTTATCTGGATCATGGAGCCCATCCTCAGCAGGTGGTAAATTTGCTGGTGCCTGAGGCTTTAACATACGGTTAAACGTATTACTTGAATCGGCAGAAGCAGCCAGAGAAAAAATCCCAGAAATGGATGCTATTAATATTAGAACTGATAGTTTATACATAATCATCCAACCTTCTTATTTAGGAGCTGCAATATTAGAGGCACGTAAAGGGCTACCCTTCACTTGTGTTGGTGTCCCAGGAATACCTGAGTGGCAAACATCACAATTTTCAATTGACCACGCAATTTCACCATTATGACAGGCACCACAAAACTCACCTTCAATAATTTTAGCCATGGTAATTTCATTCTTACCTGCACCAAATTTAAAGCCTAAATCGGCATGACAAACACTACAGTTAAATCTAATACGATGAAACCAATGCGGAAATACAGCAGGTCTCATTTCTGCTGCATCAGCAAAGTTATTAATTACAATATCACCATATTCAGCATTTGCTTTCATTGGTGCTAGCATAGTAAAAAGCGATATTAGAATAACGCCCAAACCTAATAGTTTTTGTTTTATCACCACTATTTCATCCCCACAAAATTTAAAGTTAAAAGATAACAACTCACGCAGCCCCTACAAAGAGGATATACCCGCATCAAAAAACATGAATTTATAGCTATAAACGCATATTTATTACATGGCCTGACCCATAATTTAAAGGCCAGTAGAACTGTTACATAAAAAGTTAAAATACTCGTTTTACACTAAAGTAAACGCCATTATAACTAATTTTTCGAGCTTCGCGATACAGATACTGTAACGAAACATCAATTTTTCCCACCCGATAATTTAGCTTATTATTCCACGTTTGTTGAGCAGTCAAATCACTATCTGATCCAACAATAGATTGACTATACCTATAATTCGAGGTAAACATCAATCCTGCCATTGAAAAAGGATTCATATAAGACAACCCACCATCTGCAGAAATTACTGAGCTATCAGATGAGGAAACATCACCCGAACTACCTGCATACTGATAATTTGTAAGCTGATAGTTTAGAGAACCATTTAGCTTCACGCGTCGAGTCAACAAAGTTTGTTGACTCATATCCATACTAAACGTCTGTAGAGTCGTTTCATCACCAACATCACGCTGGTCAGAAAACTGCAACTGAGCTCTGCGGCTAATTCCTGGTGAAAACTGCTTCCAACCCAAGCTAGCTCGATGACTTAACCTTTGACGAACACGATCGACTAAAGAGTCCATAGAATAATCTTGTGCCCCCCTCACATACACCTGCTGGCTACGCGCAAAGGACCATTTACGACCGATGCCATGCCCTAAAGAAACAGTAGAGCTATTTGATTCTTTACCATCATCCTCACGACGACCCAAATCTACACCAAAACGCCAGTCATAATTATAGCGCCCTAACTTAATACCATCAGAACGATAATTTACTCCAATCCTGTCTTGTGCAACAGTAGACTCACCACCTGAAAACTCATTGGCCACACGCGTACTACTTGAATTAAACGTTAAATTCTGTGTAATGCGATAAACCAGCCCTAAATTAGCAGATAAGGCGGAGCTTGAAGCATCTGCCAAACTATTACTGACGGCACTTTCTACCCCAGAATACCTAAGGCCACTCGTAATAGTCATTTTTTTATTCAAACTTCGCCAAATCAATGAAATGGATGCCTGATTTAATGTCACATCATAGCTTGCCAAGCGACTATTTGCATTAGCTATTGTGGCTGGCAAAACCTGCTGAATCTGACTACTGCTTAACGACGTACTGATTGTTGTTTGCTGAAAACCCGTGTAATGATGGTTTAACCTTGCTGCATTACTTTTTCGATCCACTTTATCATAAGTTACCTCATCTTTCTGCGTAATAGAAGCTCTAAGTACACCTGCAACACCTCTCAAAGTCCCCGAAACTCCAACTGTACTTGCTCCGTACTTACCACGCAAAGAGGAATCAAATTGATCATCCGAGTATTGAACCTTTAAACGATACCCCTTTCCCACCAAGCTTTGATGAACAACCAATGAATCATTGGTAACATTATCATCTAATGAAGCCGCATTACTGCCTGCAAAATACTTAAAATTCGAATTAACTCTAGAATCAGAGCGACTATAACTAAATCCAAATGGTGTCGCGCTTTGAGGCAACACACTAAATGAAACTTGCCCCGTAGAAGAAAAGCTACCACTGCTTCCATTTTCTGAATCAGTCTCTTCTTGTGTAAAAACTAAGCTAGAACTTCCTACAATAAACCAGTCACGCCAAATAAAAAAAGTATTATCTATATTAGCCTTTAATAAATTCTGATTATCATAAGCACCAGAGTCGTACATAGTAGAGCGATAAACATACCCAATACTTCCATTAACATTAGTGCTTACCAAGCCACTTGCCAATACAGAAACAGAACCCAACAGACCAATAAAAAATACGATAGCAAACATTGCACCATGCATTCTTAAAATAAGACTGAAAGATAACCTGTTCATATTCAGGCTCACAATCAAAACGTAACAACAACAGAGTCATTGCGTAATTTTTTTAACAAATTAGCCCATCGCTCATCTGAAAGCTTTCTGGACAGCAACTGAGTCACCTGCTGCTCTGCATCCTTATAAGCAATTTTTTGTGCAGGAACTACCTCTTCAATACGAACTAAAACATAACCTTGCAATAATCGAATAGGTTTACTTAACTCCCCTAAATCTAATTTGCTTAAAACTTCTTCCACATCTTTATGAAGCATCCCTTTATGCTGATACCCCATATCCCCTCCTAGAGAAGCCGTTTCATCATCAGAGTACTTTTTGGCCAACTCAGAAAACTCTTCACCGGAAGCAATTCGTTCAGATAAAGAGACTAATAGATCTTTTGCAGCCTCCCACTCTTCTGAAAGAGAAGTTGGGGGCACTTTTTTCAAAATTAAAGATACTTTTTTACGCTCAGGAAAAATAAATAGCTCAGGATTTTCATTATAAAACTCCCTCTTTAAAGCATCCGTTAAAACAAATTCTGAACGCACCTTCTTCTCTAGTAAAGTAACTAATTCCCTAGATTCAAATTGCTTTTTTAACTGCGGAAGAACTCGATCCCGATCTTTTTGCCATGCCTCATCCTCAGCATATCGCTGATCAAACTGCTCTAAAGCTAACTCAATTTTTTTAAAATCGGGTACCAAACCTAAACGTTCAGCCTCATTAATGAGTAAAACCTGATCAATCAAGTTTTTCGCAACATCCTTTTTTAACTCTGCAAGTCGCTCATCCGTAATTCGACCATGATAGTAGCGTCTTTTAGCTTCGGCCTGCAGTGCAGAAAAATAAACAGCTTCTGTGATGTTATAACCATCCACCGTTGCAAACAGCTCACCACCCTTTTCACCAGACGAGGATACAGAAGTAGAGATCCCCAAAAATACAGCTAAAATTCCACCGAACCAAAAAATTGGTATTTTTCGTTTTTGCATATAAAACATTTAAACTCCAATCGATTATCAATAAAGCAGCCTAAACTAAGCACTACAAGACAAAAACAGTACTTAGAAAAAATTTAAATCATTAGGAACGGTTTTATTAATTGAATAATTATTATTTAATATGGCACGCCAAACACAAACCACTACCCGAATTTGACATACGTAAAAAAGAACCAAAATCTGTTTTATGAGGGTTATGACAACTGGCACACTCAACCATCGGCCCTAATGTTGTACCTTTATATAAAGGTAAACCGGCATCCCCAACCGCACTTATCCATAAACGATTATTATCCCAAATAGGCTCATTAAATAACTTATCATTTGCCGCCAAAGCAACCGTATTCCCACCAGTAATTGGAGCCCAATTTAAACCACCCCCTGCATACTGAACACCAACAGGATGATCATTTTTCAAATCTTTTCCTAATACAGGGACAATATTTGTCGCAAATGAAGCCATGGTAATTCCTCCACCAAGATTCGTTCCTGCCGCATCATAACGATAAGTACCCTGTGTAACTGTTGGTGCATTTAAGACCAAATCAAGAGCTGTCGTTCCATCATGGCATGACAAACAAGCCAAAGAGATACCACCCTCATTCAAATCAATTTGGCCATCCAATGTGGCTGTACCTAACGCATCATAGGTTGTAAAACTTGCGGCAGTAGGCAGTATTTTATTCCATAAAGGTGCTGGTGCGGATGTATCTGTACCATGCGGCGTGTGACAAAACACACATATTTCTGCCGTTCCACCAGGAATAGGGGTTGCTACATTTGGATTTGTCGTACTTAAATCATGCATAGAACCCACAATTCCTGCCTGAGCAACGCCTAAAAATAACGCTGACCCCAGACCAACCAATGATAACTTCATTTTAAAATGTGCCATAACAAACTCCTTAATAACTTTTAACAAACAAAAAACATAAATAAAACTAATAGCTAGATAAAAAACTTGCCGACTACATGATTCAATCGTATAATACAAAAGACGGTTACAGGTCAACTAAAAACTAACCCACTTCTTAATACTATTTCAATAATTATTGACTTAGCTCTAGTTTACACCCATCAATCCAAACAAAACAAGTCGAATTAATACCCCCTCCTGTGCAAAAAATACTACACATAGAGCCCTATTTACCAGCTTTTATCTATCATATACTGAACAGCGTCTCGAACTTCCTGATCACTTAATGAAGGATCTCCTCCTCTGGGTGGCATAAAACCTCGGCTACCCGCATACCCCTCAATTGCATGATGATTTAACATACTTTTTCCCGTAGATATGCGGTCAACCCAATCTGAAATCTCACCCAGCTTTGGAGCCCCAAAGACCCCTTGATTATGACAAGTAAAGCAAACTTGATTATAAATTCGCTCACCACTACTCCCTGCAGATACATTAAAAGAGAGCAAGCTAGCCACAAATATAAACACTATTTTATTCATTTTTATCCCTTTTATAATTTTTGAACTAAAAAAAAGAGGCTCTTTTATCAAGACGCCTCTTTATTACTAAATGGGAGCAAAAACCACCCTACTTAGAAGATGCTTCTCGCTTCATTTCTTCTAAATTTTGAGCAATCACTTTATAGGAGTCTGACTCTGGATCGAGAAGAACTAATAAACGCTTCCAAAAATATTCAGCTAATTCATAGTCTTTACTGTAGTAAGCAGCTGTACCTGCAATCCATAACGCCTGTTGATGATTTGGCTCAAGGCTCAGTGCCTTTTCAACCCATTTAAACGCAGGAGAATCAACTAAAATTCCACCCGCTTGCGATGCTAAAACATCGGCATAATTTGCATAAACTTCAGCATCCTCTACACCCTGATTTAATAAATGAGCATATGCCTTCTCTGCACCAGACATATCCTTCTTAACATGGAGGATTTGGGCCAACATTCTCCAACTCTCCAAATCCCCATCATCTGCTTCTGCTTTTGCCTTCACAGCCACCAACATTGCATCAATATCACTACCTGCACCATGTGAACTTCCTGCTGGCTGATCAGCCATATACTTAATTGAAGCAGGGTCTGTCCCAATCTGTTTATAAATTAAATAAGCACTAATTGGTAACACAACAGCAATCAATAAAATAAGCAAAGGATCAGATTTTGCATGTAAACTCGGCTGAATATCACTTACCGTAGCCGTCTCTAAAAAAGTTCGCTGTAAGTCTAGTCGCGCAGCATCATATTGATCTTTTTTAATCACTCCCTGCTCTAAATCAACATCTAACTCCGAAATTTGTGACTCTAAAAGCTTTGAGTTAACCGACTGTAAGTCTGGACTTACATCTTTTTTTGCCCTAATCAATGGCCACACCGCCCATACGACGACAACCAAACAAATTAACGCTATTATCGTTATAAACATCTATTTCTTCTCCTTTTTTGAGTCTAAATAACTTTCCAACATTTCAGACTCTTCCGACGTTAATTCACTTTTATTATTAATTTTATTCCGAGAACGAACATTCAACCTTAAAACAATGACTCCTAGTAACAATAACAAGAAAGGCCCGATCCAAAGTAAGTAGGTAGATGAGTTAAAATTAGGACGATATAAAACAAAATCACCATAACGATCTACCATAAACCCTTTAATCTCCTCTTCATCAGCCCCTTCTTTTACCATCTTATATAAGTTACCTCTCAAATCATCAGCCAAACTTGCATTTGAACCTGCAATGGACTGATTTTGACAGACGGTACAACGCAACTCATGGAGCATATCATTGTACAACTCTTCTTGTTCTTCGTCTTTAAACTCCAAAGGAACACCCGCTTTTAACGCATAAACCGAAGAGCTTAATAACAAACTCATCGCCATAAAGATTCCTATCACTGCTCTCATGACTCTTGCTCCAACTCTCTAATCAATGGTATTAACTCATTTTCAATGACTTCACGATATAAAGGCCCTGTATGTTTATAACGAACAATCCCTTTTTTATCCACAACAAATGTTTCAGGTGTTCCATAAACACCCCACTCAATACCAATATCTCCTTTATGATCATAAGCAATCATCTCATAAGGGTCTCCGCCTAGCTGCCTTAAATAAAGTAACGCATCACGCTTTTCATCCTTATAATTCAAGCCAATTAAGTGAAAGCCTTGGCGTTGCAACTTCAATAAATGATGATGCTCAGCACGACATGAAACACACCACGAAGCAAATACATTAAAAAGCGTAACCTGCCCTTTTAACATCTCATTATTCACTACTTTTTGCGGATCATGCAACTCAGGGAGCTCAAACTTAGGCGCCTCCTTTCCAATTAAGGGAGAGGGAATAATTTTTGGATTCAAACCAAGCCCTACCCAAAATAACAACAACAGGGCGGCAAAAACAACCAATGGAATCATATGTCGATTCATAACTCTCTCCTAATCAACAACCGCTGGATTTTCTTCTCGACGCCCTGTTAGACGTCGCTTAATTTTAACTCGGTAGCGTCGATCACTGATCGCAAGAACCCCTCCAAGACCCATGATAATCACTCCTGTCCACAGCCATGTCATAAATGGCTTGTAGTACACTCGGATAATCCAGGCACCATTTGCACCAACAGAGTCACCTAAAGAAACATATAAGTCCCTAAAGAGCGAACGGTCAATACTGGCTTGCGTCATTGGCATACCCATATGCTTATCATAGGTACGTTTTTCAGGGTGTAATGTGGTTAATAACTCGCCGTTTTCTCTTACTTCAACCGTACCATACTGAGATGCGTAGTTCGCACCTCTCACATTCTGAACACCTTTAAAAGTAAAGCTATAACCAGCAAGCTCAACCACGTCACCAGGCACCACTCGAACATCTTTTTCAGACTGATAACCTGCCGCCATCGCCATACCAATAATCGTAATCGCCATACCAATGTGAGCAACATGCATTCCCAACCAACTGGTATTTAACTGTTTAACCTTAGCCATTCGCCCAGCCAGATCAGGAGCCTTAATTCTAGGCAATACATCCACAACAAATGCACCTACAATACCCGTCGCAATAAAGACCATAACAGCAGGAATCAACCCCCACTCACCCATAGCCAAAGGCCAAACTACCGCAGCCAAAATCCCTACCGCAAGCACCGGATACAAACGCTCAAAACTTGCCTTAAAGGTGGCACTTTTCCACGAGACCAGTGGCCCAATCATCATCATAACGAGCAAAGGAACCATTAAGGGTACAAAAACAGAGTTGAAATATGGAGGCCCTACTGACATTTTTCCCATGCCTAGTGCATCAATAATCAGTGGATACATTGTTCCAATAAATACCGCTGAACAAGCAACAACCAACAATACATTATTGGCAAGCAGCACCGTTTCTCTCGACCAAGAACTAAAACCTCCGCCCATTCCAACTTTCGGAGCGCGCCAAGCGTATAAAATTAATGAAGCACCAATAACTACCGCAAGAAAAACTAAAATATAGACACCACGCGTAGGGTCTGTTGCAAACGCATGCACAGAAGTAATAACCCCAGAACGAACCAAAAAGGCACCCACAATCGTCAATGCAAATGTCAAAATAGCTAACATCACAGTCCAACTACGAAATGCACCACGTTTTTCAGTTACGGCTAATGAGTGAATTAAAGCCGTTGCGAGTAACCAAGGCATAAACGAGGCATTTTCTACTGGATCCCAAAACCACCAGCCTCCCCAACCAAGTTCGGCATAAGCCCACCAGCTTCCTAGTGCAATTCCGAATGTTAGAAAAACCCAAGCAACCGTTGTCCAAGGTCTTGACCATCTAGCCCAAGACGCATCTAAGCGTCCGCCAATCAATGCCGCCATCGCAAATGAAAAAGCAACCGCAAACCCTACATACCCCATATAAAGCAAAGGAGGGTGAAAAATCATTCCTGGATCTTGCAACATTGGATTAAGATCATTACCATCTAAAGGTACCATCATCAAACGATCAAAAGGGTTGGATGTAAAAACCATAAACCCTATAAACCCTACGGAAACCATCCCCATTACCGCTAAAACTCGGCTACTCATAGCAACGGGTAAGTTATTACTGAAACTTGCTACCGCAACCCCCCAGCCCGCTAAAATAAGAATCCATAACAACAATGAACCCTCATGACCACCCCATACCGCACTAATTTTATACTCTATAGGGAGGTTAATACTTGAATTGGAAGCCGCATAAGCCACACTGAAATCATTATAAATAAATGCATAGGTTAATAACCCATAAGCAAATGCCAATGCAATAAATTGTGCCCACGCCAAATTAGGCGCCATACGCATCCAAGACAACTGTCCACGTTGCGCACCTAATAGCGGTAAAATACTCTGAATTACAGCAAGGCAAAATGCCAATACCATCAAAAATTGTCCTATTTCAGGAAGCATCCTCTATTCTCCTTTTCCTACTGATTCAAGCACAGCCTGCTCTGCAGGCTGTGCCATAGCCTTATCTTCCGCACGTTTTAATGCTTCTGCTGCTTCAGGAGGCATGTATGTTTCATCATGCTTCGCAAATACATGACTTGCTACAAACAGACCACTGGTTAACAGCTTTCCTTCTGCAACAATCCCCTGACCTTCTCTAAAAAGATCCGGCAGAATACCAGTGTAACTGACTAAAATAGAAGATTCGCCATCACTTACATTAAATGTAACCGTTGTCGTTTCCTCTTCACGCTTAAAGGTACCTTTTTCAACCAAACCACCAATGCGAATGGTTCGATCATAAGCAACAGTTCGCTCTTTTACCTCTGTTGGTGTATGAAAAAACACGAGATTTTCCTGAAAAGCATTTAAAACTAACGTCACCGCAAAACCAAATGCAACAATAATCACTCCAATCAATACAAGTCTTTTACTACGAGGCTTCATCCGTTCACCCCTTGACCATCTACACGTGCAAAATCTGCTTCCATTCGCTCAAGTTCCTTTTTAGCTTTATTGCGTCTTTTAAAAACCCAAATACCTTCTATTACCATTAAAAATAACGCTGTTCCATAAGAACCCCAAATATAGAAACCATGACCACCCATATGTAAAAACTCTGCTATATCCATGACTCACGTCTCCTTATTTTTTTGAAATCTGACTGGCCCATAAAGCCACTTTTTTACGTTCTAGAATCAATGCCTGCGCTCTACGAAGAACAACCGCAATCGTATAAGCCCAACATGCAAGCGCCATTAACAACAGAGCATAGAGCATTGCATCCGTCATACTTGCCCCCTCAGAAAAAGAGAATGAGGAACCTTGATGCAAGGTATTCCACCAGATAACAGAGAAATAAATAATCGGTACATTCACCGCACCCACGATCGCTAAAAATGCTGCGGCACGACTGGCTCTCTGGCGATCAGGAATCGCACTGTAAAGCCCCATATAACCAAGGTACAAAAATAGCAAAAGTAACTCGGAAGTTAATCGTGCGTCCCAGATCCAATATGTCCCCCAAGTTGGACGCCCCCACAAAGCCCCCGTTAACAATGCAATAAACGTAAACATTGCACCAGTAGGTGCCAAAGAATACGCCATTATATCGGCCATTTTAACTCGCCATACCAAAGAGATAATGGCGTACATAGCTAACAACAAATAGATAAACATCGACATCCAAGCCGCAGGCACATGGATAAACATAATTCGATAACTGTTCCCTTGCTGGTAATCAATAGGGGCAACAACAAACCCTAAATACAAACCAATTACAGCAAGAACCAAAGCAAGCCCCATAAAAATAGGAACAAGACGATCTGCTAAAGGGTAAAAATTGGACGCTGAAGCATACTTCATCCAAGGTATTCGACGTGTCATACTCATTGATAATTTCCTAACATGTTAATTTTTTGATATTTTATATGGTTGCAGATTATACGCATAAAAACTAATCCAGTGTAATTTTAAGTGCCGTAGCCACCGCAAAAGGAGATAAAACGAGACTTATAATTAAAGCCGCACCCATCAAAGAAAAATGTGCCGTTACATCCGCACCGTTCATTACCGATGAAACGGCCGAACTCCCCAAAATCAAGACCGGAACATACAGCGGCAAAAGTAATAATGTAACCAATCCACCACTACTTTTTAATCCAACAGTTAAAGCCGCACCAATTGCTCCCAATAAAACCAATATTGGCGTCCCAACAAGCAAGCTTAATGTAAGGATAACAATCTCATTAAATGCAAGTCCAAACTGCAAACCCATTATCGGCGCAAGCAATACGATAGGTAAGCTTGTAATCACCCAGTGTGCGATTAACCTAACGAGTAACATCAACGAAATAGGAACAGGCATCAACATTTGCTGCTCCAGTGTTCCATCATCTAAATCCTCTGAAAACAACCGATCCAAAGCTAAAACTGTTGAAAACAATGCCGCAATCCAAATCGCTCCTGGTGCAATCGTCCTTAATAACTCAGGGTCCGAGGAAATTCCTAGCGGAAACAGTGCAACTGCGATTAAAAAGAAACCCAGAACCGTCACAACATCCTGCTTTCTATGCATAAAAAGAGTCATATCTCGACTGAATAACGCCCAAAGCATTTTATGCATGTTGCTCACCTAAATTTAACACCCGTATTTTGCTCGACAAGGTAAGCGTTTGATGTGAAGTCAGTATTAACATTCCACCACTCTTTAAGTGCCGTTCCAAGTGAGAATCTAGCCAATCTATTGCCTTATAATCCAAGGCAACATAAGGTTCATCCAATATCCATAACTTTGATTTTGTTAACAATAGACGTGCCAACGAAAGCCGACGCTGCTGACCTTGAGACAAAAACCGTGTAGGTAGATGAGAAATTAGCCCCAAACCCGCATCATGCAATGCATCGCTTATCGCTTCATCAGACACTGATAAAACCCCTAAAGCTAGCCTTAAATTTTCACGGCAATTCAGCTCTGTTTTGTTGGCATTTTTATGACCTAAGTAAAGTAAATCTGAACAATATTCTTCACGAAAAACTGAAACATCTTGTCCACACCAACTTATACTTCCTGACGCTTGCAAAGTTAAGCCACAAAGAACCCTCAATAACGTTGTTTTACCCGCCCCATTTTCACCAACAATGTGCAACCCCTCTCCTGCTGATAGCGACACAGACAAACCAGAGAACAGTAAACGCTCCTCGCGCTCAACCGCCAGACCTTCAATTTTTAACATACACCTTTCTCGTTCAACTAAAACTACTCTTTAGCAGGCGCAACACCTGCATAACCATCACCCTGCTTCATACCATAAGGGCGAAACACTTCAATTTTAGAGAAAAACTGATCCACGGCATAAATACGACCATCCTCATCTACATCAATTCCAGCAGGCAATGAAAACACCCCAGGCTCATTATCTGCGCCTCGTTGACCAATAAACATCAACAACTCACCCTTATCATTAAATATTTGAAAATTAGCAAACGATGCATCCATCACATACACATTATCATTAGGACCAACTGCAATTCCTTTTGGACGCGAAAATTGTCCAAATCGCGTACCCACTTTACCAAAGGTCAGATCAAACTCCCCCTCTGAATTAAAACGCTGTACACGAAAATTTCCAGAATCCAACACATAAATACGATCCTTTGAATCAATCGCAATCGTCATAGGAAAGTTAAAACCACCCAGCAAGGGGCTACGCTCACCAATAATCTGTAACACCTCACCCGTCTTAGCATCATACTTTACTACCCGATGAAAGGCGCTCAGAACCCCCCCAGTATCCACAACATAAGCATAGCGACCATCATTACTCACGGCAACATCTACAGGTCGACTCAACTCTTCAGCAGAGCCAAACTTACGCAAAAACCTTCCATCCTTATCATAAACATGAATACTTTTATCTGTCAGATCAACGACAAAAACATCTCCCGAAGGCGCAACAGTAATACCAACAGGCTTCAACAAAACATTCGGCCCACGGTGACCAAACTCTACGAATCGCTTGCCCTTTATATCGAATAACACAACCATTCGTCCAACCGTATCCGTTACATAAATACGCCCTTTACGCACCGCAACATCAAAAGGCTTAATAAGACTTTTCTCTCCGGTTGCGACCCCCGTCGCCATCGCCTTAAACTTCTCTTCAGACGTTAACTCACGCACATCAGCACTGCCCATCAAAGAGCGCTCATAAATAAAACGAGGCTCTTCTGGCGCAACAGGGTAAACAGGGGCAATAAAAGGCTTTAACTCCTCCTTGGTACCACAAGCAGACAAAACCACCACAGACAAAGTAAGCGTTACAACAGGAAAAAATCGTTTTAATAAGAATGACAAGTAATGCATAAATACTCCGGTTTAACTCGTAAAAACTTAACTTTAGAGGGTTCATGTACGTTATGACATGAAGCACACTCAACAAATCCGTCAAACAAACGTACCCCATTAGCAAACCCAAAGTCGTCAATCGGTGAATTAAACGCTGCTTGCAATGAGTCGGACGCGCCCGCTCCAAGACCTGGGTAACGAATTGAAACAGGATGATTACGACGCATATCAGTACCAATATGTCGATTACCCAAGTGATGCGCGGTAAAACCATCATGACACAAGCCACAATGATCCAAATCTGTACCCGAATTAATCTTCATGTGTAGCGTCATTTTCTCACCACTTTTCCATGCTCTTGGTGTATTCACAACCTGATCCACCGCCATTGTTCCATCATGGCAAGACAGACACAGCATAGTAATTTCATTAGGAATTCTAGCGGTAGATTTAAACGTTCTACTTGAATAGAGTGTGTAGTCCCGCATATCAGAACGAATGCGATTCCAACCCGCTATTTGCTGTGGCCCGTCACCCTTTTTATCAACATCAGGTGGGACATGACAGTACACACAAGCATAACCATAATCATCATAAGCCACGCCCTCCATTGCCTTAGCCCCAGCACGTTTATTTAACGCCGACAAGTCATGCTTAGAACCAATAATCGCTAACGGATCCCAACCAAACTCTGGCTCATCCATTGTTTCAGCGTGTGCTTCAGCTTTTTTTCGAGCAATTGACTCGGATGACTCCCTCTCGAGAACCTTCGAAGCACCCGAATCAACAACACCTCCCTGAACTCCAGCCATCAATGTAACTGACCACCACGCCCCTACAAATGCAACGACGATAAACCATGTATTGCGACTAATCATATTCAGCACAACTCCAATCATTCCACTCTAAAATTAATCTAAAAATAGAGCGCACTAATTTCAGAAAAAGGATACTACCACATTCATAATGAAATTTTATACTATCTAAGCACAACTGCCGTAGCGGCCCGTATTTCATCCTAAATCTTTTTTATACCATCATCACTATAATTACACCAAAACAATCAAACCTCAATAAAAACAAATGCTTACTGACAGGCTTTTTATACCCTCTCAATAAAAAGGGGGATTTAAGACAACTAAAGAAAAACCTTTATTAACCTCCAAGACTTAATCCATTCACCTTTCTCAACATATCCTCACCCCAGTCATTCGCTCCTACCATGTAATAGCGTAAAATACCCTCCTGATCAATCACATAAACCTGAGGAATAACATTTACCTTTAAAACTAACTTAGACTGCACCATACTTTGGTCAAAAAGCTGCAAAAAATCATCTGGGTGATCCCGTAAATACTCCCTAGCCACATTCAAATTTTGATCCACAGAAATTGAAACCACTACCACTGAATCATCCAGTTGCTTAGAAAAAGCTAAAAACTGCGGTGCCTCTTCACGACAAACCCCACACCAAGTCGCCCATAATTTTACGATAACCACCTTTCCTTTTAGCTGACGAATATCAAAAGGCTCATTATCATAGGTCACCAACTTTAGCTCTGGAAAAGGCTTTCCCACCGCAACACCAGAAGACAAACCTGCACGCTCACACCCCCCATGAAAAAAGCTTAAAGAGAGCAAACCCACCAAACCAATATAACGTATAAATTTTATTATTAACATATAAGCTTAACTTAGCTTATTACAACTAAATTATCAAGATTAAGAAAGCACGGATTAACGCTATTTAAAAACTTCCTAAAATCAATCTTAGAAAAACCTTATAATACTAGGCAAATTTCAAACATGCGCTTGTAGCTCAGCTGGATAGAGCACTGCCCTCCGGAGGCAGGGGTCGGGGGTTCAAATCCTCTCAAGCGCACCACTCTAAGAATACCCTTTTCATTAAACCTCTCAAACAAAACCATAAAACCCCTGCCCTATCAAAAGGTTTTACTCTACAATATTCGCCATCATAAATATAAATGAACCAACATCAACGAATCTGGAGATGGATTTTGCTGTACCAAGGAATTCAAAACATTCAACATGGCGCGGAGAGTGCAACAGGGATATTAATCACCAACTTAGGTACGCCCGATGCCCCCACCAAAGAGGCTTTAAAACCTTACTTAAAAGAGTTTTTAATGGATCCCCGCGTGGTCGAACCCCCTCCTGCTCGCTGGTTATGGCGCTTAATTCTAAACGGTATTATTTTAAACACCCGCCCCGAAAAATCGGCCGAAGCCTATCAAACCATCTGGGACAGTGAAGGCGAAGGTGCTCCGTTATTAAATATTACCCAGCGCCAAGTGAACGCTATTGCCAACGTCGTGCGCCCGCACTTTCAAGGCCGAGTAGAGTTTGTACTCGGCATGCGCTATGGCAACCCCTCTATTGCCAGCGGTTTAAAAGCACTGCAAGCCAAAGGGTGCCAACGCATCTTAGTACTCCCACTCTATCCACAATACGCCGCCGCCACAACCGCCTCCACATTTGATGCAGTTACCGCTGAGCTACAAACTTGGCGCTGGCTACCCGAGATACGCTTTATCAACCACTACCACCGCCATACAGGTTATATCAAAGCTCTTGCCAACAGCATACGTGAATACCAAGCACAGCATGGAAAACCACAATTACTGGTTCTCTCTTACCACGGTGTACCACAACGATACCTCGATAATGGTGACCCATACCACTGCGAATGCCTCGTGACCTCCCGCCTCGTTGCAGAAGAACTAGAGCTATCCAAAGATGAGTATCGAACAACATTTCAATCACTGTTCGGCAAAGAAGAATGGATTAAACCTTATACTGACGCGACACTCAAAGCCCTGCCGGCAGAAGGCATTAAAAGCATTCAAGTCATTTGCCCAGGATTTTCTGCCGACTGCCTTGAAACCATTGAAGAAATTGGGGAAGAAAATCGTGAATACTTTGAAGAAGCAGGGGGGGAAAAATTTGGATTTATTCGCTGTTTAAATGACAGAGAAGACCACACCCATGCCCTTGCTGACTTAGTCTTACAACACACCCAAGGCTGGGTAGAGCGCGATGGGTTTAACAAAGAAGCCGATCAAAAAGAGCGCACGACTGTTCAAAAAAATGCCAAACAAATGGGCTGCCCTTACAATCTCAAAGTTACATCACCTCCCATAACAAAAGGTGGATTCTTTTTTAAAATGATGTAATTCCTCTTAATTACACATAAAAAGCAAACAGCAGAAAAAAAAAGGGGGGGGAATATTTTAGATCACCTATTTCACCCCTCGTCCACCATCCAAGGAGAGCACCGTTCCCGTAGTATAAGGACTATTCATTAAATACTGTACCGCCTGCCAAACCACCTCTGGCCCTGGCTCAACCCCTAAAGCCGACTGAGCCAAGCGTTTCTGTTTATACGTTTCATCATCCTCTTCATTAAACATAATTAACGCCGGTGCAATATCATTTACCTTAATTTCTGGTGCAAACTTTTTAGCAAACCCTTTCATCAACGTTTGCAAAGCTGCCTTACTGGATAAATAAGCAATGTGATCTGAAGAGACGCCTTTCACCCCCGCATCGGAGAGTGAAATAATGTCCGTTAAATTTTCCGAAGATACTTTTAGCAAAGGCGCTAACGCCATATTAAGGTAATAAGGCGTTTCAACATGCAGTTGAAATAACGCATTAAAATTTTCTCCCCCCCCCTCCCTTATTACATCATCAGACAACCACAATGAAGCATTATGAATCACCGCTCGCAGGCTTTTTGCTTTTTTCTTGATATTTTTGACCACCCCCCCCCTTGCATCAGAAGATGTAAAATCCACTTGAAATCCTATCGCACCCAATGCCAACAATTCATCCACTTCGGGATGTCTCGTTCGATAGGTAAACAAAACGGGATAATCTGTTTTTTGCAAAAAAGACTTCGCAAGATAATAACCAATGCGTTGCCCAGCACCTGTAATCAATACCGCATCTTGAATTTTCTCCCCCCCCCTATTCACTGAGTTAACTCGGCAGTTTTAATAAATGTTTTTTGAATAATCGAAGCATCAAAACTTGCACGATGGCGCTTATGCTCACAATCTTGCAATAACTTATCTTTTGTTTCATGCCAAATTTCCATTTGTGGCTCCGTTAGAATAATTTCTAAAGGACTCACCTTAAATGCTTGAGGAATATGTGCGACATCAAATAACAGGTGCACCCATGGACTATCCACCACCCAGCCATCCGAATAAACGGTTTGATCCAGTAAGAAATCATTTAACTCTTGCGCCACCACATCCAACGGCTTGCCATGCTGAGCCAAAATGTCTCTGGAAATATGATGCACACCCTCCGCCTCTTCGGTCCAAAATATCCAGCCCTCAGCAGGCTTAATTAAACTGCAATAGCGAGCACCACATGCCAAAACCACACCCACTTCAATCGGATAAGAGTGACCGCCAAATCCAGAAGCCTCAACATCAATCACATTTGGAACGCCTCGAAACATAACCCACCTATTAAATTTATAGATAAAAAACCACTGCTCATATTAACACCAGCCCCCAAGATAGAAAACAGATTTGGATGTCAAATCAACTACGCTCAAAAAATATTTTAGCTATAATAAAGCCTTTAAATTTTAATCGCGATGAAAGTCAGGAAACTCTAAATGAAAAACCGTATGTTTGATGTCGTTATTGTAGGTGGAGGTATTTCGGGCTGTGCACTAACCTACCTACTATCAAAGTACACCGATATAAAATCCATCGCGATGTTAGAAAAATACGACTCACTCGCCCCACTTAATTCCAATGCCCGCTCAAACAGTCAAACCTTGCATTGTGGCGATATTGAAACCAACTACAAACTTGAAAAAGCCAAGCTCGTTAAGCGTCAAGCCAATATGCTGGTCAACTACGCCAAAACCGTTGACATTAACGACTTTTTATACAAATTTCCTAAAATGATTTTAGCCGTAGGTGATGAAGAGTGCGAACGTTTAGAGAAACGCCACCATGAATTTGCCGAAGCCTTTCCCTACATGGAACTCTGGGATGCGGAGCGCATTGCCGAAGTAGAACCCGCTGTCGCTCTTATTGATGGAAAGCCTCGTCCTGAAAAGATCATGGCTTCAGGCTGCACCGATGAGTATTGCGCCGTTAACTTTGGTAACCTGTCTAAATCATTTATTAATAGTGCACGCAAAACCAACACTGAAATAAATGTCTCCTTAAGCTCCGAAGTCAAAAAAATTGCCAAGTTTGACGACCATTACGAACTCACTACCCCTCAAGGTACGTTTATGGCAAAATTTGTCGTGGTCTCAGCGGGAGCACACAGTTTACTGCTTGCCAATCAACTAGGTCACGGCTTAGACCTGTCTATTCTGCCCATGGCAGGCAGCTTTTACTATGTACCTAAAATGCTGAACGGTAAAGTCTATACCATGCAAAATGATAAACTGCCTTTTGCCGCACTGCATGGCGACCCAGACTTGGTTGAGATGGAAAAAACCCGTTTAGGACCGACCGCACTGGTGCTACCTAAACTAGAGCGCTACACTAAAGGTACTTACCTCGATTTTTGGAAAAGCTTAAAGCTCGATCGTAAAGTCATTCGCGTTTTTTGGGATCTAATGAAAGACAGCACCATTCGTAACTACATCTTTCGTAACTTTGCATTTGAAATTCCAATTATTCGCCAAAAGCTCTTTGCCAAAGACGCACAAAAAATTATCCCCAGCCTAAAAGCCGAAGACTTAGAGTACGCCAAAGGGATCGGTGGGTTACGCCCTCAAGTAATTAATAAAACCAATATGGTTCTGCAACTGGGTGAAGCAAGCATTTTGCCTGAAAATGAAAACCTTATTTTCAACATGACCCCCTCCCCCGGTGCCACAACCTGTTTAGGCAACGCCTATCGTGATACTAAAATCATTGCTGAACACTTAGGGCTCAATATAAGCATTGAACAGCTTACTGAAGAGTTACTCGACGGTAAAGATTTCGAATAACCCTGCTATTTAGTCAGTTATTTGTTAAAATGCCCGATTCATTTTTTTTAAAGCGGTTTATCCGTATCTCCAATAGGGCATCCCATCATGATGGATACCCAATAGCCGAAGGAAATTGCATGACCAAGCACATGCCCGATATCGCGTGTCAACCACACCAAGCGCCACAAGGCACTCTTAACTGGGTTGGAATGAGTGGCATCGAACTCCCCATCCTAGTACAACAAGGATTAAACAGCGACAAAAATCGCCGTGAAACCAGCATTCGCCTGTCTTCCCAAACACAAGCCTATGTCAGTTTAGATGATCCAATGAGCAAAGGCATTCACATGTCTCGCCTATACCTGTTGCTCGATCAGATGGGGACTCAAGAAAACTTAACCCCCTCTCGCATCAAAGCCATTTTAGAAGCCTTTATTACCTCGCACAAAGGGCTAAGTAATCAAGCCTTTGTTGAATTTAAGTTTGATTATTACGAACGACGAAACTCTCTATTAAGTGATAATACCGGCTGGAAACACTATCCAACAACCATTCGAGGAGAGCTGCGCGAAGGAAAATTTGAGTGTGAACTTTCCATTGAAGTGCCTTACTCATCCACCTGCCCTTGCTCTGCTGCCCTCTCGCGTCAGTTAATTCAAGAGGCCTTTGCTAAGCGCTTTAATGACCAAACGCTCGATTATCAAAACATTCATGACTGGCTAGGCACTCCTGAAGGGATTATTGCTACCCCTCACAGCCAGCGTTCTTACGCACAAGTCAAAGTTAAAATAACCGAAACCAATTGTTTAGAAATTTCTCGACTGATTAACCACATTGAAGAAGCCGTTCAAACCCCTGTTCAAGCGGCGGTTAAACGAGAAGATGAGCAAGAGTTTGCACGCCTAAATGCCGCCAACTTAATGTTCTGTGAAGATGCCGCGCGCCGTTTACAAAGCACACTCAATCAACATTCTGAATACTTAGATTACTGGGTGCGCATTAACCACTTAGAAAGCTTGCACCCGCACGATGCCGTGGCCATTATCACCAAAGGCATTGATACAGGGTATCGTGATGAACCCAATTTAATGGATAACATGAATAAGTAAAAAAACTGAAACAAAGCAGGCTTTTTGTTAACAACGAACTAACTACAATTTAGAGATCATATTATGCCTTCTGCTATGGCGTTGGCGACATCGCTCTACCAGTCGACTAAGTCATTAACTCATGAGGATAAATTGAGCTTGGAGGTTGCGAATAGGGATTCTATTTTAAGGCCTTAGGATTGTGATCTTTAGGTTGATCTTGAGTATTCATTGCGCGTTCTCGTTAGAGAGGGGGGGAACTTTATGAAACCGATAAAGATTTTGTAATCAAAGCCACCCCTACCAAAATTGTAACCACCTCAAAGCTACGTTTAATCAACGTATTACCTTTTACAATCGCCAAATGCGCACCTAAATACCCGCCAATTAACGAACCTAAAATCAATACAGGCAACCAGCTCCACTGAATACTACCCAGCAAACCTAAGGTTAATGCCCCCGAACCATTCCAAAAGATACCCACGAGCACTAAGGTATACGCCACAGCGGCTTTATAATCTAATCCAAACCACCTGACCAACCACAATGTTACAAAAAGCCCTGTGCCGGAGGTTAATGATCCATTTAACACACCAATCCAAAATAAAACTCCCCCCCCTATAACATAGCCTAATAATGTTCGATTTTTAAACTCTGTTAGCTGGCCAAGCTGTGGCTTAATCCAAGAATAAATTCCTAATACCAACGTTAACACACCCAGAAGCCCCTGAGCAATCCGACCATCCAGCTGCAAAATAAGACTCGCGCCCAATACAACACCTGGTAGCCCCATCACTAAAATAAAGACTGAAAATTTCCAATCAAACGTAGAGGATTTTAAGTGCCTCGCGGTCGCACCTATCCCTAAAAAAACACTGGCCACTTTATGTGTCGCCAACGCCGTTCCAAAAGGCAAGCCCAAAAACAGTAAAGCAGGCAACTGCAACAGCCCAGCTCCACCACCCGCTAAGGCAGAAAATAGATTGGCCACTAAAGAGATAATAAACAGTAAAATTTGATCGAATAAATCCATGTGGCTATTGTATGCGACAAGGAATCCCAGTACATAAAAAGGTAAAGAAAAAAGAAGAGGGGGGGGGAAAGAAAATTTCAGAACCTCTAAGAACAAGAGGTTCTGAGAAGAAGACTATGCTTCTTGTTTATGCAAATGAAGATCCATTTGAGGGTAAGGAATTGAAATGCCTGCTTCGTCAAATGCCAGCTTCACTTTTTCATTCATATCCCACATCACACCCCAGTAATCGCCACTGTTTACCCATGGACGAACCACAAAGTTAACACTGCTGTCAGCCAGTTCAGATAAGGCAATCACAGGGACTGGCTCAGGTAAAATTCGGCTGTCTTCTGAAACCAATTTTTCTAAAATTGACTTCGCCAAACGAATATCATCGTCATATCCAATACCAAATACCATATCAACGCGGCGTGTATCTCTTGCTGAAAAATTAGTAATCGCACCTGAATAAATCGAACCATTTGGCACAATCACCTCTTTATTATCACCGGTTCGCATCAAGGTACTGAAAATTTGAATTTTTTCCACCACACCTGAAACACCGCCTGCTTCAATAAAGTCACCTGATTTGAAAGGTTTAAATACTAAAATCATCACGCCCGCTGCAAAGTTTTGCATAGAGCCTTGAAGCGCTAGACCAATCGCCAAACCTGCCGCGGCAATCAACGCTACTAGAGATGAGGTATCTACACCCAACTGGTTTAATGCCGCAATGATAACAAACAGCAACAACACAGCGTTTAAGATAGAACTTACAAAGTCAATTAACATTTCATCCATTGAAGACTTATGTAACAGCTTTTTAACAAGCTTAATCACAAGTTTAATGACTATACGACCAATCACAAAGATGAGAACTGCCGTTACTAGCTTTATCGCCCAAGGAACCGCATACTCACTCATCAATAACTCAAAATCCATTCAATACTCCTCATTTTTTTCTAAAAAAATTGAAGTATTTACGAACTGGTAATAAGGGTTCCAACCCCTTCGTCCGTAAACACTTCTAACATCACGGCATGCTCCACTCGACCATCAATAATATGAGAAGAGTGTACTCCTGACTCAACCGCCTCTAAAGCACATCGAATCTTAGGAAGCATTCCTCCGTATATTGTACCGTCTTCTACTAATCTTTCGACACTTTCTGAATTAAGACCTGTTAGTAACACACCCTCTTTATCCAATAAACCAGCCGTATTGGTCAATAAAATTAACTTTTCAGCGCCCAATGCTTCGGCAATTTTGCCCGCCACTAAATCGGCATTAATATTATACGAATGACCATCTTCACCGACACCCACTGGAGCAATAACGGGAATAAAGTCATCCTGAACCAGCATATCCAAAACTTTTGTATTAATTTTGCTCACTTCACCCACATGTCCTAAATCAATTATTTCAGACACGTCCAGCTCAGGTGCATTACGGGTCATATGCATTTTAGTAGCACAAATTAAATTACCATCTTTACCCGTTAACCCAACAGCATTACCACCATAACGGTGAATTAGATTCACGATCTCTTTATTAACCTGCCCACCCAAAACCATTTCAACAATGTCCATAGTTTCGGTATCCGTGACACGCATCCCCTGAATAAACTCAGACTCCTTACCAATTCGCTCTAATAACTGACCAATTTGTGGCCCACCACCATGCACTACCACAGGGTTCATTCCCACTAGCTTCATTAACACAATATCCCGTGCAAAGCCCGCTTTAAGCTTGTCATCAATCATGGCATTACCGCCATATTTAATCACAATGGTTTTACCTGAAAAACGCTGTATATAAGGCAAAGCCTCGGCTAAAACAGACGCCACATTTTGTGCCTGCTCTTTATTTAGATTCATTGTTGTTTGCACTCTCATGACTTAATCTCTAAAGTTATTAAATTGCAACGGCAGTTCCAGCTCGTCCATTCCACGTAACATCTGCATAACCTGCTGCAAATCATCTCGCTTTTTACCCGTTACACGAATACTGTCGCCTTGATTGGCCGCTTGCACTTTAAACTTACCGTCTTTAATGGCTTTAATGATTTTTTTAGACAGAGGCGCATCCAAACCCTCTTTCATCTCAATCACTTGTTTGGCAGTTTTTAACTGAATATCAGGGTCTTTTTGCTCCATGCACTTCACATCAATCCCACGACGATTGGCTTTTTGCACCAAAATATCAAACATCTGATTCAACTGAAAATCAGAGGCAGTGATCATCGTAACAGTGGTATTTTTTAGCTCAAAACAGGAGTCTGTCCCTTTAAAATCATAACGGGTGGTAACCTCTTTATTAGCTTGATCAATCGCATTGGTTAGCTCGTGTTTATCCAATTCTGAAACAATATCAAATGAAGGCATATGTGTACTCCTGACAGTCTATCGAAAAATTAAGGGTATTTTACCTGTCCAAGAATAAAAAGCCTAATTTCCCCCTCTAAAAGCCAAAAAGCCCCGCCACCGTTTTATTTTAACGATTGCAGAGCTTTTTGATTTATTTAAGGGGCCTATGAACAAACCCCTTAAAAGAAGTGCTTAACGTCCCGTATGACCAAAACCACCCTCACCACGCTCGGTGGATAATCCAAAATCGTCAACCTCTTCAAAAACAGGTTGAATAACGGGCACAATCACCATTTGAGCAATTCGTTCGCCCACTTCAATTGTGTACGGAGAATCACCACGGTTCCAACACGAAACCATTAAAGGGCCTTGGTAATCCGAATCAATCAACCCAACCAAATTTCCTAATACAATACCGTGTTTATGGCCTAAACCAGAACGTGGTAACAACATCGCAGCAAAACCTGGGTCATCTAAGTGAATCGCCATGCCTGTAGGAATTAATACAGTTTGACCTGGTTCAAGTACCAATGCTTCCTCAATACATGCCCGTAAGTCCAACCCTGCAGAGCCTGATGTACCATAGTGAGGCAACTCAATTTCCTTGCCTAACCTTGGATCCAAAATTTTGTATTCCACTTTAATCATTTACACACCTTTTTTGGTTAAATCTGTTTTGCATCATCCACATACTTCTCTTTTACGGCTAATATTTGAGGTAAAACCTTTAAAAAACTATCCACCACTTTCGGGTCAAAGTGCTTACCTCTCTCTAACGTAATTAAATCAATTGCATACTCTACAGGCCTTGCTTTTTTATACACACGTGTAGTGGTCAAGGCATCAAATACATCCGCAATGGCCACGATACGGCCACACAATGGAATTTTATCCCCCATTAAATTATTTGGGTACCCTGTTCCATCAAATTTTTCATGATGGGTGAGTGCAATATCATGCGCTAACTGAATAAAAGCAGATGAATGCCCAGCTAAAATTTTGGCACCTATGGTGACATGTGTTTTCATCACCTCAAATTCTTCAAAGGTCAAACGGTCTGGTTTCAACATAATTTTATCGGAAATACCTATTTTTCCGATATCATGCAAAGGAGTTGCCATACGCAACAATTTAGAATATTCTGCATCCAGTCCCATATCTAATGCAATTAACTCTACAAACTGGCTGACTCGTTTAATTCGTGCACCCGTTTCATGATAACGATACTCCGTTGCCTGCCCTAAACGTGCCAAAACCTCTTGATAGTCCTCGGTCATCTCCTCATTGCATTGATAACGCTGTTCCTCTACAAGATATTTTTGTGTGGCCAACTGCTTTAATAAAACACGCTTTTCAAGTTGATTTTCAATTCGCTGAATCAACTCAATGGAATCAAATGGTTTTACAACATAATCAGATGCACCCGCCTTAAACAGCTTAACTCGAGAATTTTTATCACTGTCCTGAGTGAGCATAATCACGGCAGGTTTATCTTGATTCCCATACTGTGCCGTTAACATGCCCAATATGGCGAAACGCTCCTCTTCTGAGCTCGCCAAATCTAACAACAGTAAATCCACAGGATTATCAGAGTCGTTTAACGCTTCAATAATTTCAATCGCTTCACTTAAACTGCTGAAGTTTTGAAATCCTCTGTCACTTAATGCCTTTGTAATCTGTACCGAGCTAACGGGCTGATCATTTAAAATAACCACCCGCATTTGATGCATATCAAATTGATTCGACACAACCACTCCTTAAATTCAATGACGCAATCGCGTTTAATAGTTGAAATCCAAGCCTTTTTTTAGAGCCTTCATCAAAAGAAAAAAATGAATCTTTTGTAATTAAGGTGACAGAGTTTTGGTCAGACTCAAACCCTTTTGCCCCCTCACCTACTTCATTAGCAATAATCGCATCCAATTTTTTTTGCTTCAATTTAGCTTTTGCATAACCCAATACATGCTCAGTTTCAGCCGCAAAACCAATGACAACCGGTCTTTTCGGCTGTTCCGCCACCCAAGCAATAATGTCTACGTTTTTAACCAATGATAAAGAAAGGATATCCTCTTTCGCTTGTTTTTTTAATTTTTGAATCGATTTGTGTACTACTTTAAAATCAGCTACAGCCGCTGCACTGATAAAAAAATCATTATCCTTATAGTGTTCTTGTACCGCATGAAACATTTGATCTGCCGATCTCACATCCACTCGTTTAACACAGGGGGGGGAAGAAATTTGCACAGGCCCTGCAACCAATGTCACCTTCGCACCCATTTTTTGAGCCGCTTCCGCTAAGGCAAATCCCATTTTTCCAGAACTCCTATTCCCAATAAAGCGCACGGGGTCAATATCCTCAAAGGTCGGACCAGCCGTAATCAATACCGATTTACCCTGCCAAAACGCCCCCCCCTGTAAAACATCTTGTTCCCATTGTAACCGTTGCTTTTGAGCCTGCATGACCTGTTCAAAAATAGCCACAGGCTCCAGCATTCGTCCAGCACCTACCTCGCCACAAGCCTGTTCACCGACAGCAGGCTCCAATACTTCAAACCCTCGCTGCTTTAAAACCTGTATATTCTCTTGCGTAGCTTCATTGAACCACATTAAATGGTTCATTGCAGGCACCACCATAATTGGCTTATCCGTTGCCAAACAGAGTGTTGTTAATAAGTTATCTGCTCGGCCTATTCGTAACTTGGCCAATGTTTCGGCCGACGTCGGTGCAATCACAATTTGATCAGCCCAACGTGCCAACTCAATATGCCCCATGCCTGCCTCTTGATGGCAATCAAATAAACTGTCTCGCACAGGACTTCCTGACAACGCTTGAAACGAGAGCGGTTGAATAAATGCTTTAGCACCCGCCGTCATCACTACTTGCACCTGATGCCCTGCCTTAATAAAAAGCCTTGTTAATTCCAAACTTTTATAGGCCGCAATGCCACCCGTAATTCCTAGCAAAATCTTCATTTCAAACTTGTCTTAACACCTAAACTTAAACATGATACCGAGTTTCAATTTATTATCACACTTAAATTTAAGGGTTTACTCTTCAATTAAATTATCCAATTGAGCAAAAGCGACAGGGCGCCCTTTTGTATTCACCGCAATACCAATTGATCGACCACTTACCATTAATTGCTCACTCTCTTTATGGTAAATATTTTGTATAAACGCATACTTAATTCGAGATACTTTTTGTACCGCAACCGTGACATAAAAATCATCCTGAGAACGCAGAGGTTTTTTATAATCCAACTCAACGCGCACCACCATTAAATTAATGCCCTCCTCCACTAATTCAGAAAAGTTAACCCCTTTTTCCAATAAAAACTCGTGGCGTGCATGCTCTAAATAATTTTGATACACACTGTTATTCACCACTTTTTGTAAGTCACACTCATAATCTCTCACACGTAGGTATAATTTATACATTAATCTAAATTCCTTACAAAACGCTTACCTAACATTAGGGGCTATATTATATTATGTCCATCACTGACTGGCACGAACATGATAGACCACGTGAAAAGCTATTAAACTTTGGTGCTCAACACTTATCCGATGCCGAACTCCTTGCTATATTCTTACGTGTTGGTGTCAAAGGACACAGTGCCGTCGAACTGGCACAAATTTTATTAGATCACTTTGGTAGCTTACACACGTTACTTAACGCCAATCAAGAAGAGTTTTGTCAAATAAAAGGTCTCGGTCAAGCCAAATATGTACAGTTTAAAGCATTATTAGAGCTGTCCAATCGATACTTTGAGTCCGAACTCAGCAAAGGCCCCTCCTTCAGTGATCCTGAAAAAGTTGCTCGCTACCTAGCACACAGCTTAGCCTTCAAAAACCGAGAATCCTTTATCGTACTTTTATTAGACCAACAACATCAACTCATTCATAGCGAAACCCTTTTTACAGGTACTCTAAATCAATCTCAAGTTCATGTAAGAGAAGTACTCAAAAGCGCTCTAGATCATCATGCCGCAGCAGTCATTCTGGCACATAACCACCCTTCGGGCGACCCAACACCCAGTCAATCCGACATTCAACTCACCCAAACACTTACCAAAGCACTGCAACTGATTGAAATACGAACGTTAGACCACATTATCATTGGCGACAACGGCCGCTGGCACTCTTTAGCCCAACATCAACAAATGCTAATTTAAAGCTTGCAATCCCAAGTAGTTTCAGGGATAATCCGCCTTCTTGTTTTTCGTGGCAGGTTAACTACTGCGCAAACATATAGAAATATTCGAATATTTTTAAATATAAAATAAGCCACTGCCTAAAGGCAATAACTTATTTTAAAAACCTTATAAGGGATTGTGAAATGTCTAAAGTATGCCAAGTAACAGGAAAGCGTCCTGTAGTCGGTAACAATGTGTCTCACTCTAACCGTAAAACCCGTCGTCGTTTCTTACCAAACTTGCACACGCATCGTTTTTGGGTAGAAGCTGAAAACCGCTTTGTTAAATTACGTGTTACCGCTGCGGCGATGCGTATTATTGATAAAAAAGGGATTGACATCGTGATCGCAGAGATGCGTTCACGTGGTGAGAAAGTATAGGAGACTTCCATGAGCGATTTAATTAAATTACAGTCCACTGAATCTGCTTATTTTTACACTACCAGTAAAAATAAAAAGAACATGGCTGGAAAATTTGAAATCAAGAAATACGATCCAGTGGTTCGTAAACACGTCTTGTTCAAAGAAGCTAAAATCAAGTAAATCTTTACCCAGATATATTTGGCCAAAACCCAGTTCAAAAGACTGGGTTTTTTTATGCCCAAAAATCCTCAATCAAAGTGCTACATTACATATATAGCTGTTGTAATATGTTTATAACAGAGTAGATTTACAAAAGAGTAGAAACGTGCATAGAATGGTGGGCCCTCACGGACTTGAACCGTGGACCTATCGATTATGAGTCGAGTGCTCTAACCAGCTGAGCTAAGGGCCCTAATAGACTTAGGAAGTGATAAATAACCGAAAGGCTATCTAAGTGGCGGTTATTATAGCGATCGACATGCCCTTTGTGAAATAATATTACGAATAAATCCTAAAATCACTAAGGAATGATTAGATGCCTGAACTACCCGAAGTTGAAATTACCTGCAAAGGCATTCAACCTTACGTTGAAAATCAAACGATTATGCAATTTATCATTCGCAACGGTCGCCTACGCTGGCCTGTTGAGCCACACTTAACTCAAACTTTACAAAACACGACTATACAGAGCGTTACTCGTAGAGGTAAGTACATATTGCTCACCACCGAAAAAGGTGTGCTCATGCTTCATTTAGGGATGTCTGGCAACCTTCGAATACTTCCCTGTGATACACCCCCCATTAAACACGACCATATCGATATCACCCTTAACAATCAGCGCGTACTCAGACTAAACGATCCACGGAGATTTGGCTCTGTCTTATGGCATGATGCCAAGCAAGGGTCTATTGAAAACCATAAACTCCTCTGCAAACTAGCACCAGAGCCACTTTCAAAAGGGTTTAATGCTGACTATTTATATCTGAAAATTAAACGTAAAAATGTTGCCATTAAAAAACTCATTATGAACAACCAAATTATCGTAGGGGCAGGTAATATTTACGCTAGTGAAGCTCTTTTTAATGCCAAGATACACCCGCTTACATTAGGCAAAAAATTAAATGAACAAGCATGCCAACAACTTATCATGCATATTCAAAATGTATTAAGGGAGTCAATTAAACAAGGTGGAACCACCTTAAAAGATTTTTTAAAGCCGGATGGAAAGCCAGGATACTTTGTACAAAAATTGAATGTATATGGACGCAATGGCCAACCCTGTACACAGTGCTGTACCACTATTGAAAAGATCATCATTAGCCAACGTGCTAGCTTTTTTTGCCCTAAATGCCAACCTCTAAAAGAGAGTTAAAATAACTTCCCCCCCCCTATAACGCAAAATAGCCCCATAAAGGAGCTATTTTAATGTCATGGGAGCAACTATCACCCCCATCACTTCACGTTAATTTACTATTAAATTAACGAACGGTTTGATTTAAAGAACCGTTTGCATAACGTGCTTGCATCTCTTCAAGACCTACCGCTTTGATTTTTGATGCATGACCTGCACAACCAAATGCTTCAAAACGTGCTTTACAAATTTCCATCATGGCGTTTTCAGCTGCATTGTAGAATTTGCGCGGATCAAAGTTTGCTGGGTTTTCAGACAAGTGCTTACGAATAGCTCCTGTCGATGCCATACGTAAATCCGTATCAATGTTTACCTTACGCACACCAAACTTGATTCCTTCAACAATTGCTTCAACCGGTACACCATAAGTTTGACCCATATCACCACCGTAGCTGTTGATAATAGACAACCACTCTTCTGGTACAGAAGAAGAACCGTGCATAACGATATGTGTATCAGGAATACGCTCGTGAATCTTACGAATTTGATCAATTTTAAGTACATCTGCACTTGGCTTAGAAGTAAACTTATATGCACCGTGAGAAGTACCAACGGCAACCGCTAAACAATCAACATTAGTATCTTTAACAAACTGTGCCGCTTCTTCTGGATCCGTTAACAAGCTATCCATATCAAGCTTCTCATCAGAACCATGACCGTCTTCTTCACCCATCATTCCTGTTTCAAGAGAACCTAGGCAACCTAATTCACCTTCAACAGAAACACCACCCGCGTGTGCAATCGAAACCACTTCAGCGGTAATTCCAGCATTGTACTCATAAGAAGCTGGTGTTTTCATATCTGACTCTAAAGAGCCATCCATCATGACAGACGTAAAACCAGACTGAATTGCGCGCAAACATACGCCAACATCTGAACCGTGATCCTGATGCATAACAACGGGAAGATGAGGATACATCTCAACCGCTGCAGCAACCATATGGCGAAGCATTGGCTCACCTGCATACTTACGCGCACCTGCTGAACCCTGAAGAATAACAGGAGAATCCACTTCATTTGCTGCACGCATAATTGCACGCACTTGTTCCATATTG
>WFQP01000116.1 GCA_015487015.1 Thiomicrorhabdus sp. | reverse complement strand
CCTATAAATCACAATAAGGCTGTTCAAACATGAAGACGAGCTTTAATTTATCTGACATTTTTTGACTTAACCAGAGGGTATTTAATGGGAGCGAAAGATTATCGGATCAAGTCCGATAGTGACAACGTGATATTCAAACTCAATATAACACTGCTACGTTAAGGTATCGGCTATCTGGGGGTTCGGGTTTACGTTGAGTCGTTACAATGGATTTGAAAAATGGCATAATACAAACACTTTTAACTCATTAAATATAGTTGACCATGAAAACACTTACTATTACCCGCCCAGACGATTGGCATTTACATTTGCGTGACGGGGCTGTTTTGAATGATCTTGTGCCTGCGACGGCACGTCATTTTCAACGTGCCATTATTATGCCAAACCTTGTTCCCCCTGTTACCACAACGGCGTTAGCGTTGAGCTATCGTGACCGCATTTTGGCGGCGAGAGCGGCGGGCAGTACGTTTCAGCCATTGATGACGCTCTATCTTACGAATAACACCTGCCCTGACGAGATTCGTGCGGCAAAAGCTTCGGGGCATATTTATGGTTGCAAGCTGTACCCTGCTGGTGCCACCACGAATTCAGACAGCGGTGTGACGGATGTGGCGAATATTTATCCTGCGCTAGAGGCGATGCAAGAGGTTGGTTTGCCGTTGTTAGTTCACGGGGAAGTGACGGCATCGGACATTGATATTTTTGATCGTGAAGCGCAATTTATCGACACGGTACTTGAGCCGTTATTACAGCGTATGCCAAATTTACGTGTTGTGTTTGAGCACATTACCACAGCGGATGCCGCTGAATTTGTTCGCAATGCCAGTGAGAATGTGGCGGCTACCATTACGGTACAGCATTTACTGTTAAATCGTAACG
The DNA here is from genome assembly GCA_015487015.1 of Thiomicrorhabdus sp. Taxonomy (GTDB): domain Bacteria; phylum Pseudomonadota; class Gammaproteobacteria; order Thiomicrospirales; family Thiomicrospiraceae; genus Thiomicrorhabdus. The sequence goes on along the minus strand of WFQP01000116.1, from coordinate 3,709 downwards.
ATATGTTGGTGGGGGGAATGCGCCCTCATCACTATTGCTTGCCGGTATTAAAGCGTGAACGCCATCGTCAAGCGTTGGTAGACGCGGCGATTAGTGACAGTGGACAATTTTTTCTGGGTACGGACAGTGCGCCTCATAGCAAAGACAAAAAAGAGAATGCCTGTGGTTGCGCGGGGATGTACACAGCACCTGCTGCGATTGAGTGGTATGCCGAAATTTTTGACAGCGCGGGTGCGTTGGATAAATTAGAGGGGTTTGCCAGTCATTATGGGCCTGATTTTTATCGGTTGCCACGCAATACGGATACCATTACGCTGGTGAATCAGCCTTGGAAAATGGCTGAAACTCTGCCGTTGGCGGACGATACCATTGTTCCCTTTCGGGCGGGTGAAATGGTTCAATGGAAAGTGGAAGAGCAGTAAAGATGAATCCAGAAAAAATCTCTCCCGAAAAACACGCTGAAAATCAACAATGGCTGTTTCTTTTTGGCGCGTGGCTCATTGCTGCCCTCTCCACACTTGGCAGTCTGTTTTTTAGTGAGGTCATGGAGTTAGTGCCTTGCGTATTGTGTTGGTATCAACGTATTTTTCTCTTTCCGTTAGCGGTCATACTACTTGTTGGTTTGTTTCCACGATTAGATAACAATGTCGTGCGCTATGCACTGCCCTTGGCCATAATCGGGTTGCTTTTTACGGTTTATCACATTCTGCTCTTTTATGGTTTAATTCCAGAAAATATGCAGCCTTGTTCTAAAGGTGTCTCCTGCTCGGATGACAGCATGATTCTGTTTGGTTTTTTACCCATTCCACTGCTCTCACTCGCGGCATTTTCCACTATTATTTTTCTTTTATTAAAGGTTAGAAAAGCATGAAAAAGAATCACATTATTATCGTAACCCTATTGATTTTGGTCACTATTTTTGCACTGGCGACTTATTTTTATAGTGCCAAACAAGTTGAAACTAAAAACCAACTGGCGGCTCAAAATACCAGTGCCTTTATTGCAGAACATTCACCTCGTAAAGGGAACCCACATGCCAAAGTAACCATTGTTGAGTTTTTTGATCCAGCTTGTGAAACCTGTAAAGATTTTCATCCCATTGTTAAAGACCTGTTGAAAAAGTATCCAGCAAAAATTAATCTGGTTATTCGCTATGCGCCCTTTCATCAAGGCTCGGATCAAATGGTTGCGATTTTAGAAGCCTCACGTAAGCAGGATAAGCTTTGGGATACATTAGACCTTATGTTTGACACCCAAGCATCATGGGCCATTCGCCATCAGGCTCGCCCCGACCTTTTTTGGAAAATTTTGCAAAAGGCTAACCTGTTAGACTTGGCGCGCTTGCAACAAGACATGAATGATCCTGCCATTGCAAAGGTCATTCAAAAAGACCTCGCCGATGGACAGGCATTAGGCGCAAACAAAACGCCAACGTTCTTCGTAAACGGCAAGCCACTGCCCCGTTTTGGCTATCAACCGTTCATGGACTTGGTAAATCAAGAATTAACGGCAAACTATTAAGTTTTAAGACTTATCTTTTTGATACTTGGGGTGACTCACTGAGTCCCCCTATCCCACAATTTTTATAACATTTGCAGACACATGATATCCCATACTCTTGATACCGACTCCCTTCACTACACCATTACCCCGTTTGATCCAAAAGGCCATCTGTTTGATGTTACGCTTACCATTGCTCAACCAGAACAGCCTGTGCAAACGGTTTGCTTACCCAACTGGATTCCGGGCAGTTATCTAATACGTGACTTCTCAAAGCACCTTATAGGCTTAACGGCTGAAACGCTTGAGCAAATACCCGTTGAACTGACCTTGGTGGACAAGTCCAGTTGGCAGTTTGCCAGTGATGGGCAAGCGGTGGTATTGCGCTATCAAGTGTATGCGTGGGATCTCTCGGTAAGGGGGGCACACTTTGATGAAAGCCACGCTTTCTTTAATGGTACGTCGGTGTTTTTAGCGGTTGAAAATCAACGAGATACAGCGTGTTCTTTAGAACTAAAGGCCACACCTTTTACACAAGAGAACAACTGGAAAGTGGCCACGGGTTTGTGTACTCATCAAGTCGATAATCAAGGATTTGGTACTTACCAAGCCAACGACTACAACGACCTCATTGACCACCCTTTTGAGCTGGGCACGTTTACTGAAATTGACTTTATGGCGTATGGCATTCCACATAAAATGGTATTAACAGGGCTGTTTGATTGCGATGAAGCACGCTTAAAGCAAGACCTAATTAAGATTTGTGAAACCGAATTAAAATTTTTCCCCCCCCCTATGCCGATAGAAACCTATCTGTTTCAGGTAATGGTCACTGGCAGTGATTATGGTGGGCTAGAACACCGAAATTCCACCGCATTAATGTGCAGTCGTAACGACCTACCCTATAAAGGCATGACCAAAGCCACAGACGGTTATTTGCAGTTTTTAGAGCTGTGCAGCCATGAGTACTTTCATACGTGGAACGTTAAGCGCATTCAGCCCAAAGTGGTTCAACAAGCCGACTTATCGCAACCCGTTTACACCAATCAACTCTGGTGGTTTGAGGGCATTACCTCCTATTACGATGGCTTGATTTTGCAACGTGCAGGCTTAATTGATAACAGCACCTACTTAAACCTACTCGCCAAACAGATGACCCGAGTCTATCGTATGCCTGGTCGTTTTAAGCAGTCGGTGGCGGATTCTAGCCTCTACACGTGGACCAAGTTTTACCAACAAGACGAAAACGCGCCCAATGCCATTATCAGTTACTACACCAAAGGCAGCTTAATTGCACTGGGGTTAGATTTAACCATTCGTCAACAGACCCAAGGTAAAAAATCGCTGGATGATGTTATTTTGCACCTATGGCAACACTTTGGACAAACAGAGATTGGATTGCAAGAGGGACAAATTGAACAAATCTGTTCCGAAGTATCAGGCCTTGATTTAACCGACTTTTTTAAACGCTACTTATATGGCACCGAAGATATTCCGTTTGAAAGCTTGTTTACCCCTTTTGGTATCGAATTTAACTTACGCCCAGCCGTTAATTTAGCGGACTTAGGGGGGGGAGAAAAAGAAGATACTCAAGCACAACCACTCATGCATATTGGGGCTAACCTTATGGAAACCCCTCAAAAAACAGTCAAAATCACCCATGTTTGGCAACAACAACCCGCCTATCACGCTGGCCTTTCTGCCGGCGATGAACTGGTGGCGATCAATCAAATTAAAATCAGTAGCAAGCAACAAGTTGAAACTCTACTTAAACGCAGTGAAAAAGGAACGGTATGGGACTGTCACTATTTTAGACGTGATGAGCTAAGACAGTGCCAAATAACGCTCACCCCTGCCCCAGCGGATCGTGTAACACTGACTGAACAAAGTGCCTTAGGCTTTGCTCAAGAGAGTGAAGCTACGGTGACACAACCACTTAAATGGCTATCAACCAGTGTTTAATAAAATATAAGAGGGGGGGGAAGAAATGTCTGCAAATATAGAAAGCAACGAGTGGCTACAAGTGGTTGAGCAATTGCAACAGGTGCAAATGACTCAAGCGTATCAAGAGGATATCATTGAAAGCTTGGAAAAAACCATTGCGCTTCAACATCAAGATATTCAACAGTTAAAGCAGCAGTTAAAGCTACTGTCTGAGTTTTTGAAAAATATGAAACAACAAGAGGGTATTAAACACCCAGAAGAAGAA
>WFQP01000115.1 GCA_015487015.1 Thiomicrorhabdus sp. | reverse complement strand
GTACTGTCATTATCATCCTTGGCGAAAGAGCTTTACGATCCTAAGACCTTCATCACTCACGCGGCATCGCTAGATCAGGGTTGCCCCCATTGTCTAAGATTCCCCACTGCTGCCTCCCGTAGGAGTCTGGGCCGTGTCTCAGTCCCAGTGTGGCTGATCATCCTCTCAAACCAGCTATAGATCGTGGCCTTGGTGAGCCTTTACCTCACCAACTAGCTAATCTAACGCGGGCTCATCCTATAGCGAAACCTTTCATGAAGAGGGCTCCTTTACTCCGTAGAGCATATTCGGTATTAGCATACGTTTCCATATGTTGTCCCCAACTATAGGGTAGATTCCCACGCGTTACTCACCCGTCCGCCACTCGACGCCTGAAAAGCAAGCTTTCCATCGTTTCCGTTCGACTTGCATGTGTTAAGCCTACCGCCAGCGTTCATTCTGAGCCAGGATCAAACTCTTCAGTTTAATCTTGCTTAAGTATCTTTATAACGAGCACTTCTGCTCTGGTACTTTTTACAGTACACTCGGAATTGACAAGATTTTGCATGGAAGAATTTCTTCTACCTATTGATACTTGCGTATCTACATAATTTTGTCGTTTCGAGATTTTTTATGTCGGTCACTCACTTAAGGAGTTTCCACATAAATTATCTCTGAATTACCTGATTTTTAAAGAACTTAGGTCTCTTCGAGAGAGTTAAATCATTTTCGATTTTCTCTCTCGGTAAGCCGGCTATTATATAGTTAACTTACTCTTCATGTCAAATGTTTTTAAAAACTTTTTTCATGACTTTCAACTCTATATAACTACCGACCTCAAAGCTTCTTGCTGGCCTTCTTTATTTGAAAGCCCTTTGCTTCGGAACGGGGCGTATTCTAACCAATACAGCTTACAACGCAACCCCTATTCCTACTTTTTTTGACTTTTATTGCTCTTTTTAGTGCATGGCCGCTTTATACATCTGTTATCCACAAAACTATCCACAAATTGTACATTACAACCGTTAATTTATAGTAACTCTTGCAAACTTACGCTTACCAACCTGATAAACCGCAACCGTACCCGCAGGTATTATCTTCCGACTATCAGATGCTTTTTGACCATCAACTTTAACCGCACCCTGTTTTGTCATTCTATGACCATCAGAAGTAGAGCCAACTAAACCAACCTCTTTTAATAGATTAGCTAAAGCCAGCTCCCCTCCAAGTGCATACTCAGGCATATCTTCTGGAATCGCATTTTTACTAAATTTCGTCTCAAAATCTTTGAGTGCACTTTGTGCCGCATCCTCTGAATGAAAACGCGTAATAAGCTCTAACGCCAACTTAACTTTAATGTTACGTGGATTTTCACCATTACTAACCGCGTCTTTTAAAGAAGCAATCGTTTCAATACTTTCAAAACTAAGCAGTTCATAATAACGCCACATCAGCTCATCCGAAACTGACATGACCTTACCGAACATATCATTTGGCTCATCTTTAATACCAATATAGTTATTCAACGATTTTGACATTTTTTGCACCCCATCCAACCCCTCAAGAATTGGCATGGTTAATGTGCACTGCTGAGGCTTTCCATAATGGCCCTGCAAAGTACGCCCCATAAGGAGATTAAATTTTTGATCCGTTCCACCTAACTCAATATCCGCTTCCATGACAACCGAATCATAGCCCTGAACCAGAGGGTACAAAAACTCATGAATTGCAATCGGGGTATTTGAGCTGTAACGACCACCAAAATCATTACGCTCCAACATTCTTGCCACAGTCATTTTTCCAGCCAACTGAATCAGCTCAGCCGCAGACATTTTTGACATCCATTCCGAGTTAAACATAACCGTTGTTTTAGCAGGATCTAATATTTTAAATACCTGCTCTTTATAGGTTTCTGCATTTTTAGCCACATCTTCAGCCGTTAAAGGCGGACGTGTTGCACTCTTCCCCGTAGGGTCACCTATCATCGCAGTAAAGTCACCAATTAAAAACAGGACCTCATGGCCTAAATCCTGAAATTGCTTAAGCTTATTAATAAGTACCGTATGCCCAAGGTGTAAATCAGCAGCCGTTGGATCAAAACCGGCTTTTACGCGCAACGCCTTTCCTGACTCCAACTTTTCGACCAATTCTTTTTCAACTAAAATTTCTTCTGCACCACGTTTTATAATGGCCAACTGCTCTGCGACTGTTTTTATCATTTCTTAATTTTCTTTCATTTAATGTTTAACGAGATAAGACTGTATTTGTGTGTAGCTCTAACGTCCCAACTAACTGAGAGACAGATGAAAGCCCATTGGCTTTTAAATACTTCTCAATTCCCAAGTTTATTTTCTTAATCAACAACGGGTCTTTAGCAATCGCTGTTCCAATGGCAACCATACTCGCTCCAGCAAGAAAAAACTCAATTGCATCCTCTGCACAAGCAATACCACCCAACCCAATAATAGGAATATCATGCTGCTTTGCCACTTGATACACTTGATGTACTTTTAATAAGGCTACCGGCTTAATAGCAGGACCCGATAGCCCACCTTGATTATTCCCTAAAGTCGGTTTTTTAGAGTGAATATCAATCTGCATCCCCATTAAAGTATTAATGGCTGATAGTGCGCTGGCACCCGCGTCAATAACGCGTCGCGCACCCTCTGCAATATCTGTTTGATTAGGTGACAATTTTACAATTAACGGCTTAGAGGTACTTGCTCGACACGCTTCAACCACTCGCGCGGCCATATCAGGATCATTACCAAATGTAGCCCCCCCTTTTTTTACATTAGGACAAGAAATATTAATCTCCATTGCAGGCAAAGCCGTTTGATCAAACTGACGAACAATCTCAGCATACTCTGCAATACTAGAGCCCGAAACATTAATAATAAACTGCGATTCGCTTAAGTCTAACTTAGGCAGATATTCATTAATCACGACTTGTGCGCCAGGGTTCTGCAAACCAATTGAGTTCAGTAGCCCACTTGCAGACTCCATTACTCGATCAGGCTTATTTCCTAATCTTGGCTCCAAGGTTGTGCCCTTTAAAAATACCGCACCAGCATCTCGATTGGTAAAGCCCGAGACAGACTGGTATTCTATGCCATAACCAGCATTCCCCGAGGCCATTGCAACGGGAGAGTTGCACTGAATTCCACAAATATTTACCGATAAATCAATCACAAACGATACCTAAAATTATGCTGCATATTATTCTTTATGAACCAGAAATCCCTCAAAACACAGGGGCCTTAATTCGCCTTAGCGCCAATATGGGCGCTCATTTACACCTTATTCACCCCATCGCATTCGACCTGAGCGAAAAAAAGGTTCGCCGTGCTGGATTAGATTATGCAGAACTTGCAAACCTACACGAACACCAAAGCTTAAATACTTGCCTAGAAACAATTAAACCCAATCGAGTGTTTGCTCTCACTACCAAAACTACTCGGCATTATACAGAGCCGAAGTTTGAAAATGGTGATGCGTTTCTATTTGGCCCAGAAACACGAGGACTGCCCGCAGAAGTCATTGCAAGCCTGCCTGAAGCACAGCGACTTACTATTCCAATGATCCCCGGTGGACGGAGTTTAAACCTTGCAAATGCAGTATCCGTTATGGCCTATGAGGCGTGGCGACAACTCGACTTTAATACCGCATTATAAATAAAAAACCAAATTCAACGAGAAGTGAAATCAACTAGAGCTTGGCTTCTCGCTTTCCTGAACGTGCCAGCAAGGCAAAAACGGCTTTCTTAGGCGAAACCCCCTCAGAAGTGATTTGAAAAACCTGCTCCATAATGGGCAAATCTAACTGCATTTTTCTGGCCATTATTCGAACAATTTTAACGGCCTTAACCCCCTCAACCACTTGGCCAAGGTCACTCATAATCTCTTGTGTAGTTTGGCTTGTTTCAGCTAACTGCTTACCAAACCGTCGGTTTCGAGACAAATCATCGGTACAGGTTAAAACTAAGTCACCCAACCCCGACAACCCCATCAATGTTTCTGGTTGAGCACCTAACGCTTGAGCAAAACGCATCATTTCAACCATCCCACGAGAGATCAAGGCTGCACGTGCATTTGCACCCAAACTTAACCCATCACTCAGCCCTGTCGCAATAGCAATAATATTTTTATACGCACCGCCTACTTCAACACCCACAATATCTGTCTGTGTATACATACGAAACGCATCAAAATGAAACATGTCGGCCCAGTACTGAGCCTCGCCTTCCTTCTCGGAGGCACTCACCATAGCCGTTGGTAAGCCTTTCGCCACTTCACAGGCAAAAGTAGGCCCCGACAAAACAGTCGCGCCGACCTTATTACCCAACACATCAAGCGCAACCTGATGCAATAAATACTGAGATTTAGGCTCAAATCCTTTCGTGGCCCAAGCAACATGAAGCGTATCTACAGGCATATATTTCGCCACCAGTTGCAAAACACCTCTAAACGCATCGCTTGGCACAACCAACAATACAGCCTCAACTGACGCAAGCGTTTGCTCAAGAGAGTCGCTAAGCATTAAGCCTTCAGGAAAAGAAACGCCCGAAAGATAACGAGAATTCTCGTTAACAGACCTCATTTCAGAAACCTGCTCTGAACGATGAGACCATAACGTTACCGCGTGGCCAGCTTTAGCCAAGTGAATGGCTAAAGCCGTTCCCCAAGCACCTGCACCTAACACAGCCACTTTTCGCTGTTGCTCAACCATGCTGGAAAAATGAGTGCTTAACATTTAAAGTACTACTGTTCGGTTGGCTTCTCGCCAGCGCCTTCTACTTTCTGAAGATGCTCGTGATACATCATCTCAAAATTAACGGGCTCCAATAACAACTGAGGGAATCCACCTCTGGCAACCAAATCCGAAACGACTTCACGCGCATAAGGAAACAAGATCCCTGGTGCCTGAACTGCTAACATATAACCCATCTCATCTTCAGTAAACCCAGAGATAGTAAAGACACCTGCCTGCTCAACTTCACACAAAAAAGCAACTTTATCATCCACCTTAGTGGTCGCAGTCACTCGAACTACTACATTATAAATATCACCCTCTATTTTCTTAGTTTCAACATTCAAATCAATCGATAACTGAGGCTGAAACTCCGAAGCAAAAATCCCTGGCGCATTAGGGGACTCAAAGGAGATATCTTTCGTGTAAATTTTTTGAATTACAAAAACGTGTTGCGGTGCATCTGACATAAGTTTTTCCTAACTAATTTGCTAACAATAAAGAATCTATCTCACCACGTGCATCCGCAGCAGACAAATCATCATAACCACCCACATGGTGATCACCTATAAAAATTTGAGGCACTGTATTTCGCCCTGACTTTGACTCCATCTCAAGCCGAAGCAAACGGCTCCCTCTGATATCAATCACTTTATACGAAATATTCTTTGAATGTAACAAGTGCGCTGCCATCTGGCAATAAGGGCACGATGGTTTTGTATACATAATAACGTTGGCCATTTTTCCTCCTACAACCAATTAAACCTTACTTAACTGCGGCCTTTTTTTTAGCCTTTTTTGACTTCATTTTTACCACCGGTAAGCCAGCAGCTTTCCAAGCGTTAATACCGCCCGACAAATTAACCACTTGGGTATAGCCCGCTTTCACCAACTTTGAGGCTGCATTTGCAGAGCGCACACCGCTTAAACAATAAACAACAATAGGCTTCTCTTTATCCTTAGGCAATAAATTCATCTTGCTGCTCAAGTCCGAGACGGTGATATTTTTCGCATCCCCAATAAAACCCTCTTTATACTCATTGGAGGCACGCACATCCAGCATAAAAGCGCCATCATTAAATAATCGCGTGGCCTCATCCGTATTAACCGACTTAAAACCTGACAGACGATCACCTAAATAGCTATAAACTAACATGGCAATTATAATCACTAAAGCGACAAATAATAACGTCTGCTCTTCGATAAATTCACTAAACATACATACCCTCTAAATATCTTAATAATCAAACCTGATGATTTTAACAGCGAAACTCGATACAATAAATGTAATTTATTAATTATTTAAATGGTAGAAACAACACATGGGTCAAGATCTTAAACCAAAAATCAAAATCAAACATCGTCCAACAGGGCTTCTTATTTTAGATGGATGGGGCTACCGAAAAGACATTGAGAACAATGCCATTGCACAAGCCAACACCCCAAACTGGGACAAATTAGTCGCAAACCACCCTAATACACTCATTGGAACATCGGGCAACGATGTGGGCCTACCAGAAGGCCAGATGGGTAATTCAGAAGTTGGGCACATGAACCTCGGTGCTGGCCGAATTGTTTACCAAGAGCTTACACGCATTCAAAAAGACATCGATGATGGTCGTTTTTTTAATAACAACGCGCTACTCAATGCCATTGATAAAGCAACCGATCACGACCACGCTGTCCATATTATGGCACTGCTGTCTGATGGAGGCGTTCACTCACACATCAATCATGTTAAAGCCTCACTCACACTGGCAACTGAACGTGGTGCAAAAACATTTTTACATGTTTTCACCGATGGACGTGATACGGCACCCAAAAGTGCACTCACCTATATTAACGAGATTGAAGAACACATAAAAACCCTAAAAGGGTGCTGTATTGCCAGTGTAACAGGTCGTTTTTATGCGCTTGACCGAGATGCCCGTTGGGAACGTACCCAAGAGGCTTACGATGTTATTTGCTGTGGTCAATCCGAATTCAAAGCGGCTACCGCGCAAGAGGCTGTAGAGATGGCTTATGCACGAGAAGAGACGGATGAATTTATTCAGCCAACTGCGGTTCTCAATAAAAAAAGTAAAAAAACCAAAATCAAAGATGGCGATGCCATCCTATTTATGAACTTCCGTTCTGATCGTGCTCGTCAAATTACCCGCGCCTTTATTACAGAAGACTTTGGCGATTTTCACCGTTGCAAAACCCCCATGCTATCCAGCTTCGTGACTTTAACGCAATACAGCAAAAGCTTTGAAAACTTTGGCGTAAATGTGGCTTACCGCCCAACCAAACTTAAAAAAACCTTTGGTCAGATCATCGCCAAACAGCAGTTACGTCAACTACGCATCGCTGAAACAGAAAAATATGCCCACGTCACTTTCTTCTTTAATGGCGGAGTAGAGGAACCATACCAAGGTGAGGATCGTATCTTAATCCCATCACCTAAAGTGCGTACCTACGATCTTCAGCCCGAAATGAGTATTGGTGAACTAACGGACAAGCTAACCACTGCGATTGAGTCCGATAAGTACGACACCTTTATCTGCAATATCGCCAATCCAGACATGGTAGGACACACGGGTAATTTTGATGCATGCATCAAAGCCGTTGAGGCCGTTGACAACGCCCTAGGAAAAATCCTTGAGTCCATTCAAAAGTCTGGGGGGCAAATTATTATCACCGCAGACCACGGTAACATTGAAATGCTTATTGACCCAGTGACAGGCAAGCCACTTACCTCACACACAACCTGCCCCGTACCCCTTGTTTACTTTGGTTCCGAGGCACTTACTTTACGTTCTGGTGGTGCATTACCAGATGTAATGCCAACCCTATTAGAACTGATGAACATCAAACAACCCGAAGAGATGACAGGCATAAGCCTGCTCGCTAAGAACTGATGCCTAAGCTTTTTAGAAAAGCTTAGGTCAAAAAAAAAAGGGGGGGGGAAAAAAATAATCAAAATTTTTTACCCCCCCTCCAGTTCAATAATGCAACCCTCATCTTCTTCATAATATAACAACGATGAAGGGAATACAGATGATTGATACCCTCAACCAGCTCCCATCTTGGCTCTATTTTCTCAATATCACTCTTGTGATGGTCGCCGTTTTACACATGCTTTACCAACGGCGATCTCCCCAAAATTTAATGGCTTGGCTTCTTGCGCTACTCCTACTCCCTTTTATAGGCATACTTCTTTACACTCTCTTTGGCTCTCGAAAACTGCTCTCTAAACGCAATATTCCAACCATTACAATGGATGCTCTCACCACCTCAATGCCTTGCAACACACTGTCTACTCAACTGACACAACTACTTCAATCCAACCACCTTGCTAGCACCACACACGGCAATCAATGTACGCTCTATGAAACTCCTAGCATGATGTACCAACAACTCATGCACGAAATAGAACATGCACACACCTCAATCCACCTTCAAACCTATATTTTTCAGATGGACCAAACAGGACACGCCATTTTGAATGCACTCATCCAAAAAGCCCAACAAGGCATCCAAGTCTGCTTACTGATGGATGCCATCGGCTCTTTTTCGCTCTACCGCAATCGCTCCAAACTTCAACTGCTTGTGCAAGCTGGCGGACAGTACGCCTTCTTTCAACCCTTATTTAAATCACTGATTCACGGTCAAATTAACCTACGTAACCACCGAAAAATATACTTATTTGACCAATCTACTTTACTCACAGGGGGGATAAACTTAGCGCACAACTATCTTGGTCTCTCACAAAAACCGCCTCAAGCAGGGTATTGGCAAGATCTAATGCTCAAAGCACAAGGCCCTATAAGCACCCACTTTCAAAATATCTTTAATGCCGACTGGCTTTATACAACCAATCAAAAATTACCCCCCCCACCCTTACCCGCAACGCTTTACCCAAGCCCAGACATCATTCAAACCATCCCCTCTGGACCCGATATTTACAGCGACACACTCTTTGAAACACTGCTCCATGCCATCTACAGTGCCAAAAACACCATTCAAATTATCACACCCTACTTTATTCCAGACAGCGCCATCATGAACGCCCTGCTTATTGCCATAAAACGGGGAGTAACCGTCAAACTTATCACGCCCAAAAAATCTGACCACCTCCTATTTGACCTTGGACGGTGTTCCTACATTCGGGAACTCGCAGAGCAAGGCGGACATGTTTACTACCATCACGGAACCATACTGCATGCCAAACTCACCCTCATTGATCAAGACGCTCTTATTTTTGGCTCAGCCAACTTAGATTATCGCTCCCTATTTATTAATCACGAAATCGTTAATATCCTCTACTCAAAAAGACTCATTTTACAAATGCAAACATGGATCAATACCTTACATCACAAAAGCCAACCCTACCAAGCTCACAACAACAAGCTCTACCGATACTTTGAAAACCTCACTCGAATTTTTACCCCCCTGCTATAGCTCAAACCCAAACAGAGCATGAAGTCGCACTAAAATTTGATTCTACCCCCCTAAGTACAGTATAATTCCGCTCTTATTTTTATCTTTTGTACGCCCTAAAAACAGATATTTTCATTACATATCAATCAGTTAAGAATCAGGCTAGAAAAAATCGCCTAAATTGAGTGTAATATTTGACCGACAGGAAACCGAATATGACCCCCTTACAAGCCCAACCAGGTCTAAATTTAACAGGCCTCTACTCTCCTGAGTTTGAAAAAGAGAATTGTGGTTTTGGATTAATTGCCAATATGGACGACAAGCCCAGCCACAAAGTGGTACAAATTGCGATTGAATCTCTCACCAATATGACACACCGTGGTGGTGTCGCAGCCGATGGGTGTACAGGGGATGGATGTGGTCTACTCATTAAAAAGCCAGATGCCTTTTTAAAAACCGAGGCAGCCACATTAGGCTATACCCTTGCGCCTCTTTATGCCGTAGGCATGATCTTTTTTAGCAAAGACACTCACAAAACCACTCTAGCTCGTGCTGTACTGGAAGAGAAATTAACCAATAAAGGGTTAATTATTGCGGGCTGGCGTCAAGTACCAGTTAATTCAAGCGTACTGGGTGCACAAGCTGGCGCCATGGAGCCTCAAATAGAGCAAGTGTTCGTTAATGCCCCTGAAGGCATGAGCGAAGGTGAATTTAACCGTCTACTCTTTACCGCTCGCCGTAAAACAGAAATGGCCATTGAAGCAAACGATCACGATTTTTACATCGCCTCGTTAAACAGCTTATTGCTGTCTTACAAAGGCTTGGTCATGCCTAAAGAGTTACCAGAATACTTTTTAGATTTAAAAGAAGAGGCCTTTACCTCCTCCTCTATTTCATACCACCAACGCTTTTCAACCAATACTTCACCACAGTGGCGTTTGGCGCAACCGTTCCGCTTTTTAGCACACAACGGAGAGCTGAACACCATCCGTGGTAACCGTAACTGGGCACTGGCGCGTCAAAGCAAATTTGAAACGCCACTGTTACCCGACCTAGCCGAGCTAAAACCACTGGTCGCTCAGTCCGGTTCAGATTCCAACTCACTCGACAACATGATGGAAATCCTCATGATGGGTGACATGCACATCTTCCAAGTGCTTCGTATTCTAGTTCCCCCCGCTTGGCAAAACATTCCCCACATGGATCCAGACAAACGTGCCTTCTTAGAGTACAACTCTATGCACATGGAGCCGTGGGATGGACCAGCGGGTATGGTAATCAACACAGGTAAATATGCCATTTGTGGTGTCGATCGTAATGGCTTGCGCCCAACGCGTTATGTCATCACCAAAGATCGTCACATCACCTTTGCTTCCGAAGTAGGTGTCTACGATTATGCTCCAGATGAAGTCCTTGAAAAAGGCCGCTTAAAACCTGGACAAATTATTGCCGTCGACTTAGAAACCGGCACCCTTCTCAAGCCCGAAGAGATTGATAATCAGCTTAAAAACGCACACCCATACCGTGAATGGATGGACAAAGGCTATCTGCACATTGAAGAGTCATTAGACCAAAATGATCAGACCCTAGGTTGGAACGATAAAACCACAGAAACTTACCAAAAATACTTTCAAGTCACCTTTGAAGAGCGCGATGCCGTTTTAAGAGTATTGGCCGAAGATGGGCAAGAAGCCACCGTTTCCATGGGAGACGATACCCCTCTACCCGTTTTTTCACACAAGCCTCGCTCGGTATTTGACTACTTCCGCCAAATGTTTGCACAAGTCACCAATCCACCGATTGATCCATTGCGTGAAAACATTGTTATGTCGCTTAACACCTGCTTTGGTCGTGAGCAAAACATGTTTGAAATGGGACCCGAACATGCGCGTCGTTTAGAAGTTCAGTCACCTGTTTTAAGTCCAGCCATGATGGAGCAATTACTTGCACTGCAAGATGATGACTATCAAAATAGCATTATCTCTCTGCAATACAATCATGAAGAGATGGGGCTAAAAGCCGCCATTGAAGCACTTTGCAAACAAGCCGCAGACGCCACGCGCTCAGGCATTACACTACTAGTACTCAGCGATCTTGATATTAAAGAAGGCTTAACCACCATCCCTGCTGCCATGGCAACAGGTGCGGTACACCACTACTTAATTGAGCAAGGCCTGCGTACCGAAGCCAATATTATTGTACAAACCGGTACGGTACGCGATTCTCATCACTTTGCCGTATTATTTGGCTATGGTGCAACCGCCGTCTTCCCTTATTTGGCTTACGAAAGCATTGAAGACATGCGCCGTTCAAATGAGTTAAACAGCGACATCTCAATTAAAAAATACATCAGCAACTACCGTAAAGCGATCAACAAAGGCCTGTTTAAAATTCTCTCTAAAATGGGGATTTCAACCATCACCTCCTACCGTGGCTCTCAGTTGTTTGAAGCCGTTGGTCTAACCACTGAAATTGTTGACCTCTGCTTTAAAGGCACGCCAACTCGTATTGAAGGTACCAACTTTGAGCACCTAGAGTTAGATCAACGCCGTTTAGCATGGGAAGCCTTTAGCCCGCGTAAATCACTGCAACAAGGTGGACTGTTTAAATACGTGCACGGTGGCGAATACCATGCGTTTAACCCCGAAGTAGTAAACAGCATCCGCGAAGCAGTTCAAAAAAACGATCAAGCTAAATACAATGAGTTTAAAGACTTGGTTAACAATCGCCCTGCCATGACCATTCGTGACCTCTTTACCTTTAAAGACAGTATTAAAGGCATTGAGCTTAGCCAAGTAGAGCCCGTTGAAGCAATCTATAAACGCTTTGATTCCGCTGGTATCTCATTAGGAGCACTGTCACCCGAAGCACACGAATCACTTGCCACGGCCATGAACCGTTTAGGTGCTCGCTCCAACTCCGGTGAAGGCGCAGAAGATCCTTCGCGTTACGGCACCGAAAAAATGTCCAAGATTAAGCAAATTGCATCTGGACGTTTTGGCGTAACCGCACACTACTTACGTAACGCTGAAGTACTGCAAATCAAAGTCGCCCAAGGCGCAAAACCGGGTGAAGGTGGACAGCTTCCAGGTCATAAAGTAGACATGACCATTGCGAAACTGCGCCACTCTGTACCGGGCGTCACCTTAATTTCCCCCCCCCCTCATCACGATATTTACTCCATCGAAGATTTGGCACAATTGATTTACGACCTGAAACAAATTAATCCAAACGCACTGGTCTCGGTTAAACTCGTGGCCGAACCAGGGGTTGGAACCATTGCCGCAGGGGTCGCCAAAGCCTATGCCGATTTAATTACCATTTCAGGCTACGACGGTGGAACAGGCGCAAGCCCAATGACCTCTGTTAAATACGCCGGTAACCCATTTGAAATGGGCTTGGCCG
>WFQP01000114.1 GCA_015487015.1 Thiomicrorhabdus sp. | reverse complement strand
ACCCGAAGATACAAAAAGAGCCGAGTTTTACTTTAAAACAGGTAAGTTAAAGCCAAATTAATACCAATATAACCATGACCATTACACCTCTTCCCTATATAAAAAAAAAGGGGGGGGAAATTCTTTGAATAACTATTTTCCCCCCCTCTTGTACAAGTAATCCATCTCTTACTAACCCTTTATTAAAAAAGTCCTTCAAAGCATTGCTTTAAAAACTTGACTTAGATCAATAATTCACTGTACCATGCAGCTAACTATAAACATGCATTATTTATGCATGTTATTTAAGTTAATGATGATAAAACATTTATTCAATGATATCTTTATACAGGTGAAGTACGAAATAAAATTTTGACCCTTTTTATTCGTTCAGCCACTTATGCAAAGATCCCTCAATGAAACAAAAATGATCACACATCAGGTGATCCCTAAAAAACGTTGGAGAAATAAAGTGATCTCAGAAAAAACATTAGAAATTGTCAAATCAACATCCCCTATTTTAGCCAAAGAGGGAGAGGCGATTACACAGCTGTTTTATAAAAAATTATTTGCAAATCACCCTGAATTAAAAAATATTTTTAATATGACCAACCAAAGCAAAGGCGAACAAGCCAGAGCTTTGGCCGACTCTATTTTTCAGTATGCCGTACACATTGATAAGCTAGAAGCCTTAGGCGATGCCGTAAATCGAATTGCACATAAACATGCCAGCCTTCAAGTCGCCCCTGAGCACTATCCAATTGTAGGTAAATTTTTACTGGAAGCCATTCAAGAACACCTATCCTTACCAGACAACGATCCCGTATTAACCGCTTGGGCAGAAGCCTATGGTGCATTGGCCGCTATTTTTGTCAACACCGAAGAAGCCATCTACAAAGACAACGAAGAGAAACTAGGAGGCTGGCGTGGTGATCGTGAATTTGTCATCACAGACATTAAACAGGAAGGAGATGATATTCGATCACTCTACCTCAGTTCAAAAGATGGTCAGCCCATTGCCAGCTTCTTACCTGGTCAGTATGTCGGAATAAAAATCATGCCTGATAACGCCGAGTTTACTGAAATTCGCCAATACTCCTTATCAAATGCCCCCAATAACCACACCTACCGCATTACAGTACGCGCTGAAACACACTCAGGAAACCCAGCTGGCATTGTCTCTCACTTCTTACACCAACTAACCGTTGGCGATACATTATTGTTACAACCACCTACTGGGGAATTTATCATTAAAGAAGCCAATGATAATCTAACCTTTATCGCAGGCGGCGTGGGCATTACACCGTTAATAAGTATGCTATTAGATAAAATTGAAAAAGAAGAAGATGTCTCTAACGTAACCTTCATTCAGTGCTGTCGAGATAAAACCCACCATATCTTTGCAGAAGAGCTAAAGTCATTGCAAGAAAAACATGGCTTTAAATACCTTGTTAGCTACGAACAAGGCTCAGGTGCCGACACAGAAGGACGTTTAACCGCAGAGCAATTAAACCAATGGTTAGAGAATAAACAAGCACCCGTTTACTTCTGTGGTCCCAAACCCTTTATGGCTGAAATCAACCGTACCTTACAAAAAATAGGCTTTAATGAGGAGCAGTTGCACTATGAACTGTTTGGCCCAACACTTGCCTTAGATTAGGCGTATTTTGATAATTTGATTATACAAAAAAATGAGGAGGGGGGAGATTTTTAACCCCCTCCTCCTTATCTGCAATGATAAAATTTAGATAAAAAAAGTCGTGATATATGGCTTTTTAGATAATATTACCTATTAGTTCGATAATGGAATATTACATGCTTAAAACTAAAATCATCTAAATTTCCATCACTGCCTCCAGTGCTATTATTAGACTCAATAACAAGTTTATTAGTCGGTCCATCACCAAATAGTTGATTACCGTAAACTTCAATAATAAGTGTTTGCTCTACCCATATATTATTGGGCGTTGGATCTAAATAACCGATAAAGTGATCATTTAATATGACTCTATTTTTTGTAAAATTAACCCCTTTCACTTGGAGCGTTATGTAACCCCAGCTATTATAATTTTCTTCGGTCAAATTAAATAAAAGTTCTTTTTTTCTTAATTTTGGGCTATCACCCAGTTCAAAAAACTCACCTTGCTTTGAAATTATCCAGAAAGTCGCGACAGTATCAGACATTTTATTCTCCTAAAATTATTACAAACATGCACTTGTTGCTACTGAGTACGACAACATCAAACGTTTACAGTGATGCAATTTTTTCTGAGTTCAGTACCAATAAACCTAACATTTAGTCTTAAGGTATTAATTATACGTAAAAGTAAATAAATTATATAGCTTATTACGTATATCAAGGGAAAGGAGGGAGGGGAATAAATTATTCTATCCAAATCAAGGAGGCCATGCGCCCCGTTTGGCCTGAGCGGCGGTAGGAGTAAAAAAGATCATTTTGTGAGTAACTGCATAGATCGCCACCAAATACGGCGGTAATACCTAATACATTCAACTCTTTGGTAACTAACCCGACAAGGTTTGCCAAGTACTTTTGAGGTTTTCCCCCCCCCCCTATTGGTAACGGGGTAAAAAAGGTTTTATTGAAGGGGTCGCTTTCTAGAAATAGATCCAATACATCTTGCCCTACTTCAAAACAGTTTTGCTGAATGGCGGGGCCGATCCAGACTAAAAGCTCTTGAGGTGAGCAGCCGTTTACTTGACTTGAAAACTCTAGGATGGTTTTTTGTACAATGCCTTTTTGCAAGCCTTTCCAGCCCGCATGAATGGCGCAAACCAGTGTGCCTTGTTGGTTGGTAATTAAAAGCGGTAAACAATCGGCGGTCATCACCACTGAAACACAGCCTTTTTCTGTTGTCCATGAGGCATCTGCAATAGGGGGGGGGGAAATTTTGAGCTTGGGCGTGTTTGAACTGTTTTTTGATAGCTTGATTACTATATCGGTATGCTGTTGATCTAACCAAAAAGGGGGAGAAGGAAGGTTAGCTTGAGCGACTAATAGGCGACGATTTTCCTCAACGCATTGAGGGTCGTCACCCACATGCAACGCCAGATTAAAATAGTCAAAAGGCGGTGCACTCACACCCCCTTCTCGCGTTGTGCAAAGTGCTTTAACCTGTTTAGGTGCTGGCCAGTTGGGAGTTATAAACATCTGTTTTCCAGCAAGCCCCTATCGTCACATAATTTGTTGAGACTATTTATCAGGAATGTCTTCATCGGTTACCCAAGCCACTTCCACACCATAGTCGTAGTCAAAGCCATCCTTTCCAAGCATTTTAGATTCATAAAGCTCGATGTCTTCACGCAGTACGTCGATTAGCTCAAACATATCATCAGGCATTTCGGCTTTCCACTTTACTTTTCGTCCTGTTACGGGATGTTCAAAGCTCAGGGCGCCAGCGTGTAGGGCTTGGCGTTTAAAGTTACGTAAAAAATCGACCAATTCATTGTCCATACCTTTAGGAATTCTAAAGCGCTTTCCGTAAGTTTGATCGCCAACCAACGGAAATCCTAATGAAGCCATGTGCACTCTAATTTGGTGGGTTCTTCCTGTTTCTAATTTAACCCGAATACGGGTGTACTCTCTAAAACGCTCTAAAACGCGGTAGTGTGAAACGGCGTCTTTACCCCCAAACTCTCGAATGGCCATTTTAGTTCGATCTTTAGGGCTACGGCCAATGGGTTTATCCACGCTACCACCTACGCTCACCTTCCCGACGACAACGGCATCATAAATTCGCTCTACATCATGACGTTGCAGTTGATCCACTAAGTGAGTTTGTGAAGGAATGGTTTTGGCGACCACCATGAGCCCTGAGGTATCTTTATCTAATCGGTGTACAATCCCTGCGCGCGGTACATCTCTTAAATCGGGATTATGAAATAACAACGCGTTCATAATTGTTCCATCTGGATTACCTGCCCCTGGATGCACGACCATGCCAACGGGTTTATTAATAATCATGACGCTGTCATCTTCATAGACAATATTTAAAGGGATGTCCTGTGCTGGTGCATTTAAGTCGGTCTCAATTTCGACTTTTAATTCAACACGCTCGCCGCCTAAAACAGTTTGTTTGGGTTTATTCCATACCACGCCATCAAGGGTTACATTGCCCTCTTTAATCCATTTTTGAATGCGACTTCTGGAGTATTCTGAAAAGAGCGGTACAATCGCTATATCAAGTCGTTCGCCTAATGCGTCATGCGAAAGAACCGCTGTTAATATTTGTTTATTCAATGAAGTAACCTCTGATTGATCTTTTTAAATACGTTGTCCACATATAGAAAGCGATGGCTTGGGCTTGTGTAGCTAAACGTACTTTCTATATAAGGGTTCGGGTGGTACAATCGTATCAATTTTTTATTAATGTGTATTGTACCGAAGAAACATGAAGAAAACGCTGTTATCCACTCTCTTAATTGCCCTTTTAAGCTTACAAGGTTGCTCTTCTATCACCTCTCTAGTTGCAAAAGAGGACTCTGAAAAGAGCGCAGAAGAGTTTTACAACTCAGCCACCACAGCTTTTAAAGCAGGGATGTGGGATGCGGCGATTAAAGAGTATGAAAAACTCAAGTCATTTTACCCTTATGGCGACTATACTGAGCAGAGCTATACGGAACTGGCGTATGCCTACTACCGTTACAGTGAACCAGAATCGGCCATTCGAGAGTTAGACGAGTTTATGCGTCTTTTTCCCAAGCACCCTAACATTGATTATGCTTTGTATCTTAAAGCCCTTTCTGCCGACTCCATTAATAAAAGCTGGCTGGATAAATGGGTAACCGATCCAGCTAACCGTGATACGAAGTCGGCTTTACGAACGTTTCAATATTATAATGAGTTAGTTAAGCGCTTTCCAGACAGCCGCTATGCACCTGAATCAAGAAAACGCTTGATTGTGTTGCGAAACCAAATTGCACGCCATGAACTCTTAGTTGCAAAATTTTACTTTAATAAGCAGGCCTACTTGGCTGCGGCCAACCGTGCCACCTATATTTTAGAGAACTACCCTCAAGCCGTTGTAACTCTAGAAGCATTAATGCTATTAGAGCAAGCGTATACTAAGCTTGAAATGCCTGAAACAGCCAACAACGTACGACAAGTGATGCTTTTAAACCAAGAAAAACTGACCCCGACCCTGCAAGCGGCTAAGCAAAAAGCGCTTGAAAACCAGAATAAAAGCTGGTGGGAAAAAACAACCGACTTCTTTGATGGTGTGACTAAATAAGCACACTAAAATAAAAACCTAAAAACCAACCAAGGCTATAAAAGCCTTTATTGGTTTACTCTGAATACCCGCTAGTGATGGGGTAACGACGATCACGCCCAAATGCACGGTGTGTTATTTTGACTCCCGGTGCCGCTTGTCGGCGTTTGTATTCATTACGATCAATCATCTTAATCACTCTACGCACCTCCTCTTCTGGAATCCCTAATGCACAAATCTGCTCGGGTGTTTTATCCTCTTTTACATACGCTTTAATGATCGTATCCAACACGTCGTATTCAGGCAGTGAGTCTTGATCTTCTTGATTAGGGCGCAACTCTGCCGAGGGCGCACGGGTAATCACTCGCTCAGGAATCGCTGGCGAAATCGTATTGCGATACTCGGCCAAACGATACACCAATGTTTTTGGAATGTCTTTTAAAGGCGAAAACCCGCCTACCATATCACCATAAAGCGTGGAGTAACCAACGGCCACTTCACTCTTATTACTGGTGGCCAAGACCAGTTTACCGCACTTATTCGAGATTGCCATCAGCATCGTACCACGGATACGTGCCTGAAGATTCTCTTCGGTTACGTCCTCTTCCATACCTAAAAACCTAGAAGAAAGCGCCTGTTCAAAGGCTATATAGGTCTCTTCAATGGGAATGGAGTGGTAATGAACGTTTAACATTTCAGCCTGTTTTGCAGCATCGTGTTTACTGATGTCTGCGGTATACCGAAAAGGCATCATCACCGCTTCCACTTTATCCGCACCGAGTGCATCAACAGCAATGGCGAGTGTTAGAGCCGAATCGATCCCCCCTGACAAACCAAGCAATACACCTGAAAAACCATTTTTAACCAAATAGTCTCTCAAACCCATTTTTAATGCTTGGTAAACACGAGCCTCATCTTCATACAGCTCAGCCATGTCACCCTGTTTTAGACCCACTGCTTGCGCTTGTTTCACCAAGATCACAGGCGTAAGAGCGGTTGCAAATTCAGGGCTTTGAACACACACATCGCCCAAAGCATTCATGGCAAAAGAACCGCCATCAAACACCAACTCATCTTGACCGCCCACTTGATTTACGTAAATAACGGGCAAGCCCACTTCATCCACGCGACGTTGAATCATTTTTAAACGGTCTTGATGTTTTTCAGCTGAAAAAGGCGAAGCATTTAACGATAAAATCACCTCTGCACCCGCTTCTTTCGCTTGGGTAACGGGGCTAATTTTCCAAATATCTTCGCAAATCAACAAGCCAAAGCAGATGCCTTTAAATTCCACTACACAAGGTCGATCACCCGCCTCAAAATAACGCTGCTCATCAAAGACACTGTAATTAGGGAGGTTTTGTTTCATATAGCTGGCTTGAATCATGCCTTCTTCAATCCAAGCGACCATATTAAAACACTCTCCCAACTGGTCTTTCATGGGATAACCCACCACGCATACCACATCGCTTACTTGCTTACAAATGGTGGAGAGTGCTTGATTAACTTGAGGGTACAGGCCATCTCTGAGCAAAAGATCTTCGGGGGGGTAGCCTGTAATGGTCATTTCAGGAAATACCACAACATCTGCCGATTGCTCATCTCTTGCCTGATGACAGGCCAAAATAATGCGTTGAGTGTTGCCCAAAATATCCCCCACTACTGGGTCTATTTGAGCCATGACCACCGTAACATGCGAACTCATAATTAAGACAGAGCCTTTAACATCGCACTGCCTAACTCTGCGGGGGAAGATACGATAATCACACCCGCCGATTCCAATGCTTCAAATTTAGCTTCAGCGGTTCCTTTTCCACCACTTACAATTGCACCCGCATGACCCATGCGCTTGCCGGCTGGAGCAGTAACACCCGCAATATACGCCACAACGGGTTTGGTCACATGCGCTTGAATAAATTCTGCGGCATCCTCTTCAGCTTGCCCACCAATCTCACCGACCATAATAATACCTTCGGTTTGGGGGTCTTCTTGAAACAGTGCCAAACAGTCAATAAAATTCATGCCTTGAATCGGATCGCCACCAATCCCCACACAGGTCGATTGCCCTAAGCCATTTTGAGTGGTTTGATGCACCGCTTCATAAGTTAAAGTACCTGAACGTGAAACCACGCCCACTTTACCAACCAAGTGAATGTGCCCCGGCATAATGCCAATTTTACAACCCGCTTGTTTGTCATCTCCTGGAGTGATTAAACCAGGACAATTTGGACCAATTAAGAAGGAGCCAGAGTTTTCTAACACTGCACGAACTTTTAACATGTCCGCAACTGGAATGCCTTCGGTAATACAGGTAATAACTTTAATACCCGCCATAATCGCTTCAATAATGGAGTCTGCTGCAAAGGCAGGCGGCACATAAATCATCGACGCTTCTGCACCCGTTTGTGCAACCGCTTCTTTTACCGTATTAAAAACAGGCAATCCCAAATGCGTTTGGCCACCTTTTCCTGGGGTAACGCCACCCACCATTTTGGTGCCGTAAGCAATCGCTTGTTCGGAGTGAAAGCTGCCCTGTTTTCCGGTAAATCCTTGGCAGATAACTTTTGTGTTGTGATTGATTAAAATACTCATTCTTTTTATTTTCCTGCTAGATCAACGGCTTTAACTGCGGCATCGGCCAATCCGTCTGCGGTGATAATGCGTAAGCCACTTTGCGCTAATTTTTCACGCCCTAATTCAACATTTGTGCCTTCTAAGCGCACCACAACAGGAATGGTTAGTCCAACCTCTTGCACGGCTTTAATAATGCCTTCGGCAATCAAATCACAGCGTACAATGCCGCCAAAAATATTGACTAAAATGGATTTTACTTCAGATGAAGATAAAATAAGCTTAAAAGCTTCGGCTACTCGCTCAGGGGTTGCCCCTCCGCCGACATCTAAAAAATTAGCAGGTTCGCCGCCATTCAATTTAATTAAATCCATCGTCGCCATGGCCAAGCCTGCACCGTTTACCATGCAACCAATATCACCATCCAGTGCAATGTAATTCAGTTCATGTTCTGCGGCTTTCACCTCTCGTGCATCTTCCTGAGTGGTATCTCGCATCTTAACCAAGTCTGGTTGTCTGTATAGCGCATTGGAGTCAATATTGACTTTGGCATCCAGTGCAATCAACTGGTTATCAGTCGTACGCACAAGAGGGTTAATTTCAAGTTGTGAAATGTCTTTATCTAATGCTAATTGATAAAACTGTTTCATTAACACGCCAATCTGTTTAAAGGCCTCCCCTTTTAAACCCAGCGCAAACCCCACTTCTCGACACTGATAAGGCATTACGCCTACCGTAAGGTCAATATGAATGGACAGAATTTTTTCAGGCGTTTTTTCCGCCACCTCTTCAATATCCATCCCCCCTTCTGAGGAGATCACAAAGGTATGTGTATGGGTCACACGATCTACCAGCAAACTTAAATACAGCTCACTTTCAATCGCTAATGTCTCTTCAATCAACACACTGTTAATGGGCAGGGCTTTGCCTGCTGTTTGAATCGTCGCCAGCGAACTGCCCAATAAGGCACTTGCAACCTCATGCGCTTCTTGAGGAGTTTTAACCAGTTTTACCCCCCCTGCTTTCCCACGCGCACCAGCATGAATTTGTGCTTTAACAACCCACCCTGAGCTGTCGATATGCTTTAAAGCAGAATCAAGTTCACTGAGTGCTGTAATTAAACAGCCCTTAGGAATGCCGATACCATATTCAGAAAAAAGTGCTTTGGACTGATACTCATGTAAATTCATGTAACGAAATGTCTCCAACCTACCCTATTATTTGAGCCGTAAATGCCAGCTATAAAAATAGCGTTTTTAAATGCACTTCCTAAAATAAATCCATAATTTTTTGGGTTTATTATTTGTCTCTATACAAACAAAATTGCAGAAGCGCGTTAAGATGAATTAAAAGATAAAAATTGTTATCATTGTATGATTTTTAGAGCAAGATTGCATTAACAAATCTTATGGCCACCCATAATAGTTAATGAATACTCCTATTGGAACGTATAATGATTAAAGATTCCTTTATGATCGTGCATCAATAAGCTCTATACTTAAATTAATTCCAAACCAAAAGCCCCCTAAAAATGAAAGCCATTATTTTTTTAATCTTTATTGTGTTCGTCTTTTTAATCATTCGATTTACATTGAATCGAATCATTGAAATTCGCAGTAAACAACAACCTCTTGAAGACACGCCTGCTACAGACAAAAGCACCACCAGTGAATCGATGGTTCAATGTGCTCAATGCGGAGTTCACCTGCCTCAGTCTAACGCCTATTACGACGGTAAAGATACCTTTTGCAGTGAAGGACACATGCAGGATTTTCATGCCAAACAGAAGAGTGCTGAATAAAAAATAAGGGGGGGGGGATTTTAAAGCTAACCGTAAATGGCTTTAATCGTGACTTCAAAAACAATGGTTTGATCCGCTAAAGGGTGGTTAAAATCAACCTCTACCTGACTTTCATTGATCGCTTTAATGGTTCCTGGCACTTCCTCCCCACTTGGGGTCTGAAAACCAATCACAAACCCTTCCTGTAAGTTCATACTTTCAGAAAAGTTTTCACGATCCATCCAGTGAATTTTTTCAGGGTCCGACATCCCAAATGCACGCTCTGGTGAGAGCGTTAACTTGGCTACCGTACCAATTTCCAAGCCAATTAACATCTCTTCTAACTGGGGTAAAAAGGTGCCATCTCCTAGAGAAAAGTGAAGTACCTCCCCTTTTGGGGTCTCTTCAATAATTGTACCGTCTAAAAAAGTAAGTTGAAATTCAATGTCGATCTCACTACGCTCTTTGACCACTAATATTGAACGGCTATTCATCCGATTTTGAGCCTTTGTAATGATTTACTTTGGATGATGAAATGGCATACTCACGAACAATAATCTGATTACGCCCTGCCAGCTTTGCCTCGAACAACCCTTTGTCAGCCAGTTTTAAAACATCCTTCGCCACGTTAAAATCGATATCCGATTGCGCGGCACCGATACTGATCGTTACATTGGTTTTAATTGACTTCAAACCAACTCGAAACTCAATGACACCCGACTCCACTTTACGGCGAATATACTCCAACTCCTCCATGACTTCATTCACAGTTTTATTGGCAAACACGATCGTAAACTCTTCTCCGCCATACCGAAAGGCACTTCCACCTTTTACACCATCCAATACCCGTGCCACGCGTCGTAAAACCTCATCACCCACGTCATGGCCATACTCGTCATTAAACTTTTTAAAGTGATCGATATCGATCATGGCAATCACATATTTTTTACCCAGCCCTAAAAAATGCTCCATGAGCGCTCGGCGCCCCAAAATTCCTGTTAACTCATCCGTATAGGCAATACGATGTGCCTCAAAAATCATCGCTAACGTTAAAACAATCGCTGAAAAGGTTGAAAACCAAGCCAGTGTATTTAAGTTAAAGCCTTGCCCCACTCCCACTAACATTAGAACCAGCACCACAAATACCGCATGATAAAGAATTTTAAAACTAGATTGATTCATTTTTAACACAATAAAAAAGAGCGTTAATAAGAACATAATTCCCGCAGAAAAAGAGAGCAATATAATACTCGAGCTTTGAACAACAGGCACACTTAATAACATCAACCACTCTTCTGGAACTCCTATTAATAACCAGTAGAGCAGCACTGTTTGCACCAAAAATATCAAAACAACCAGTGAATTTAAACGTTTATTAAAAATGCCTTTTTCAGGCAAAAATATCCACAGTAAAATATTCAGTGGCAATAAAATACTTAAAACAGGAAAAAGCGTCTCTTCTGTTAGATCCAACCCAAAAGCTGAAGAGGAGAAGTAGAATAACACAGCATTAAAACAACCTAGACTCAATAAAATAAGTACAGGCTGAATTCGATTTAACCATAGCGCAATAAAAAGCCCTAACGCAACGGCTACATAAGGGAAAAAAACCAAAATACCTTGAATTGACTCTGGCCAAGATGAAATTTTAGTCGACGACCAAATTGCAAACACGCTCAGAATAATTAGCCATGTATAGTGTTTTAAAACAACCATTTAAAAGCCCTTGAATAACAACATAACGTCCACTATGTTTTTCCAAACAAACTAAAGGGCTCATAGGGTACTTTTTTACACTTAATACGCCACTCTAGCGTATAACGGCAAGACTCTCCCTCCACACATGGTTCATGACTTTTAGCAAACTCTCCCTCCTTAAAAGCATGGCGAGACTGATAAATGTAACCTTCATTACACACCTGTTTCGCTTTAACACGCATTGACCAACTATCAAAGCCAGTCACAGGCTCATCATACCTTTCAGTTAAATCAAAGGTATCTTCACTCACCTGAACGGCCTGAACACTTCCCATCGCCGACTGCAAACTATCCCCAGCAGAAACCAAAGACGCACCGACGCTGTCCGCAACGCTACCCACACTTGAACAACCCGACAAAACCGTGACTGACACGGCAGCCAATATTCCTTGGCTGACCCAATTTTTAACTCTATTAAACTTAATCATATTTTTTATATTCATTTTTATTTTTGGAACAAGGTGAAAGCGATTCTAAAACTTACGGTGTTGAATTATTCGATACAAACTCTTCTTTAACACCAATTTCTGCAATCACAAAGCACAAATTTGTTTGTAATTTTTTTCCGTCAATTAATAAAGAGGTTCCCAAAGTATCTTCTGGGTTCAGTCGCACATCCCCTTTATACACCTTAATCAGCTTACCTGTCATGCAACTGTACAGCTCAACTTTTCGATCCAACCCAACCCAATCTGACTGTAAATTCTTAGCACTGTTTGCAACCTTATCACATGCTGTCAATAAAAAAGCGGTCATAATAAAAGCAATCATCAATACTATTTTTTTCATGTACATACTCGATACTACCTCATTTTATACACATTAATCTGGCAAGTTACTTACCTGTTACGCCTTATACAACCTATAGTGAATATTTTAATACATTCAAAAACACTACACACTCAATAAAGCATTAAAATAAACATTATTTCCCCCCCCCCTAATATTGTAAGGCGAACGACGTTAATGGTTTTTGTAAAAAAATTGCTTATTATTGGCTACGTATGGCCAGAACCTAACTCATCCGCAGCGGGCACTCGAATGATGCAAATCATTGCGCAGTTTCAAGCACAAGGCTGGCAAATTACCTTTGCCAGCCCCGCAAAACAAGGCGAACATAAAACCAATTTAACTCATTTAGGGATTAAAGAACACCCGATTAAGCTAAACAGTGCCTGTTTTGATACCTTCATTCAAGACTTACACCCCTCTATGGTTATTTTTGACCGCTTTATGATGGAAGAGCAATTTGGCTGGCGTATTGAAAAACACCTGCCAACCACGCTTCGAATTTTAAACACAGAGGACCTTCATAGCTTGCGAGCTATACGACAAACTCTGATTAAAACCTATTTAAAAATAAAACCAGAAAGCATCGATTTAACACAAGTACCTCTCCATAACCCATCACACCTATTTACAGAGATGGCACAAACCGATTTAGCCAAACGAGAAATAGCGGCTATTTTTCGTTGCGATCT
Organism: Thiomicrorhabdus sp.; assembly: GCA_015487015.1. Lineage (GTDB taxonomy): Bacteria > Pseudomonadota > Gammaproteobacteria > Thiomicrospirales > Thiomicrospiraceae > Thiomicrorhabdus. Next base: position 29,091 of record WFQP01000114.1, on the reverse strand, counting down.
CACTTTAATGATTTCAGAATTTGAAATGAAATTACTGCAACAACAGTTTCAAGTTCCTAGTCAACAACTTTGCTACCTGCCATTTTTATATTCAAAAACACAGTTCCAGCCTCAAACACTTCCCTGCTTTGAAGAACGCCAACACTTTATCGCCATCGGAAACTTTAGACACGATCCTAATTGGGATGCAGTACTGTGGTTAAAACAAGAAATTTGGCCTCTTATTCGCCAACAATTACCACACGCTGAACTCCATATTTATGGCGCCTATCCACCCCCAAAAGCCACGCAACTTCACAGTGACAAACAGGGGTTTAAAATCAAGGGATGGGCACCCAACGCCTTAGACGTAATTCGACAAGCTAAAGTATGTTTAGCCCCCCTACGTTTTGGCGCAGGCATTAAAGGTAAGCTGGCAGAATCGATGCTTTGTGGCACCCCAAGCGTAACCACCTCCATTGGGGTTGAATCCATGCAAAGTACAGAACAGTCCGAATGGGGGGGGGGGATTTCCAATCGCGCAGAACCGTTTGCGCAAGCTTCTGTCGAACTCTACCTAGATTTTCAGTGCTGGAAGGCCGCTCAACAGGCTGGATTTAATATTGTACAATCTCGCTATCTTGCCCCGCACCACAGCCAAGACAACTTATTTAAACAGATTAATGCAATCATTCAACACCCCGAAAAACACCGCCAAACCCTATTTATTGGCTTAATGCTCAACCATCACCATCACAAAAGCACTCAATATATGGCACAATGGATCGAAGCAAAAAACAGAGACCTAACTAACGATGACTGACTCAAAAAACAATACCGAAAGAAGCCACCCTAAAGACCCACTGCATGGCATCTCTTTAAAAGAAATTATGACGCAACTTGAGGCAAACTATGGCTGGGAAGAGCTAGCCGAACTGATTCCAATCAACTGCTTTAAAAGTAACCCAAGCTTAAAATCCAGCCTAACCTTTTTACGTAAAACGCCTTGGGCAAGAACTAAAGTTGAAGCCCTTTATCTCAAGTCAAAAACAAATTAGGGAAAGTATAAATAAAATGGCCCCGTAAAAACGAGGCCATTTAAAAACAAATGAGGCGTAAGCCTCACATGTACATTTATGAACAATCTATTGGCGCATGTGCGGAAATAAAAGTACATCACGAATAGAGGCTGAATCGGTAAATAACATCACCAAACGGTCGATTCCAATCCCTTCTCCAGCAGTAGGCGGCATACCATGCTCTAGTGCTTTAATGTAATCTTCATCAAAGTGCATCGCCTCATCATCACCCGCATCTTTTGCAGCCACTTGCGATTTAAAACGCTCCGCCTGATCTTCTGAATCATTTAACTCGTTAAAGCCATTCGCCAACTCACGGCCACCAATAAACAATTCAAAACGATCGGTAATAAATGAATTTTGATCATTACGACGTGCTAAAGGAGAAACTTCAGCAGGGTATTCCGTAATAAAGGTTGGGTCCATCAATTTTTCTTCAACCGTCTCTTCAAAAATTTCAGTCCAAATCTTACCTAAACCATAATTATCATCTAGATGAACATTCAACGATCGTGCCACCGATTGCGCGCCTTCCAAGGTATCCAACTGCTCTAAAGTGACGCCTTTATTGTACTGAACAATCGCCTCTTTCATTGAGAGTCGTGCAAACGGCTTACCAAAATCAAACTCTTGCCCTTGATAAGGTACTTTAGTAGAACCAACAGACAGCTCCGCCAACTCTTTTAGCAACTCTTCGGTGTAATCCATCAACTGATGGTAATCCGTGTAGGAAGCATAAAACTCAACCATAGTAAATTCTGGATTATGGCGTGTTGACAGCCCTTCATTACGGAAGCTTCGGTTAATTTCAAAGACACGTTCAAACCCACCCACAACCAGACGTTTTAAATACAACTCAGGTGCAATACGCAAATACAACGGCATATCTAAAGCGTTATGGTGAGTGTTAAATGGCTTCGCGGTTGCCCCCCCAGGAATGACGTGCATCATTGGGGTTTCAACTTCCATAAAATCGTGACGAATTAAGAAATTACGCACATGCTGAACAATTTTAGAACGTAATACAAACGTTTTACGACTCTCTTCATTGACGATCAGATCAACATAACGCTGACGGTAGCGCATTTCTTGATCTTGTAAGCCATGAAACTTATCCGGCAGAGGACGAATTGACTTAGTAATCAGCTCAATGTGCTCAACATGAATAGAAAGCTCGCCCGTATTAGTCTTAAACAAATACCCTTCGGCACCCACGATGTCACCTAAGTCCCATTTTTTAAACTGGGTATTATAAAAATCAGTAGGCAGTTCGTCACGCGTTACATAAATTTGAATACGTCCAGTTGGGTCTTGCAAGGTTGCAAAACTGGCTTTCCCCATAATGCGGCGTAGCATCATACGGCCCGCTATTTTTACACGAACAGGCTCCGCCTCGGCTAGCTCTTCTTTGGATTTTGCATCAAACGCCATGTGAAGTTCTTCAGCATAGTTTTCACGGCGAAAAGAATTAGGGTAAGAGTGCCCGCCCTCTCTTAGTGCCGTTAATTTTGCTCGACGCTCTGCAATAATTTTATTTTCATCAACTTTAGGCACATTTTTTTGGGATTCCGACATGGGATAATTCTCTTAAACAGTTTCAATAACAAAGGACGTATTTTACGGCTTTAAGACATTAAAAACCAGCATTACACAATCTAAATAGAGGGTTACAACCCTGCTTTTAAGCTGGCTTCCATAAATTGATCTAAATCGCCATCCAAAACACCCCCCGTATTCCCCGTTTCCACATTCGTTCTTAAATCCTTAATTCGACCTGAATCCAACACATAAGAACGAATTTGACTGCCCCAACCGATGTCTGATTTAGCGTCTTCTTGCTCTTGTTTTTCCGCATTACGGCTGAGCATTTCCAACTCATACAATTTTGCTCGAAGCTGCTTCATCGCTTCTGCTTTATTTTGATGCTGAGAGCGTCCATTTTGACATTGCGTAACAGTATTGGTTGGCAAATGTGTGATACGTACCGCAGACTCGGTTTTATTAACATGCTGCCCCCCCGCTCCGCTGGCACGGTATACGTCAATTCGTAAATCTGCAGGATTAATATCTACCTCAAAACTGTCATCAATTTCAGGTGAAACAAACACCGAAGCAAACGAGGTGTGGCGACGATTGCTGGAATCAAACGGCGATTTACGCACCAAACGATGAACACCAGTCTCTGTTCGTAACCAACCAAAAGCATAGTCGCCCTTCACATGAATGGTCGCACCTTTAATGCCCGCCACATCGCCTGCACTGATCTCCACAATTTCTGTTTTAAATCCGCGACTGTCTGCCCAACGTAAATACATCCGCAACATCATATTGGCCCAATCTTGCGCCTCTGTTCCACCCGAACCAGACTGAATTTCGACATACGCATTATTTGGATCCAGCTCTCCTGAAAACATTCTTTGAAACTCAAGTTTCTCAAGCTTTTCACCGAGAACATCCAGTTCAGAGATAACCTCATCCACCATCTCTTGGTCATCGTCCATCTCTGCCATCTCTAAAATTTCTTTGACCGACTCAGTACCTAAAAGCAACTCATCAATCGTTGAAACAATCATTTCTAACTGAGACTGCTCTTTACCTAATGCTTGTGCAAGCGCTTGGTCATTCCAAATATTGGGATCCTCTAACTCACGCGAGACCTCAACTAAACGTTCAGCTTTGGTATCGTAGTCAAAGATACCCCCTAATCACTTCTGTGCGAGCTTTATAATCCTCAATGCGCGTATAAACGAGATTCAGTTCCATTTTCTTTTATTCCAAGTTACTATTAAATTAATCGAATCATACCAGTAGAGTGCTTAACACGAAAGGGAGCACTGTTAAAAAAACAAAGCCTTATAAAAAATACCCCTTACTTTTTTTCTAACGTTTTTAAACAAACGGCCGATAAAAAATTATAGATAAATCTGCATACCCTACCGACCTAAACAAGGAGCGCATCATGGCGATTGACATTAATAAAGCAAATCCCATTCAAGCTTATCAAAACAACGCCAATTTGAGCCCTGTTAATCAAAGTGATAAGTCAAAACCCGTGGAACCAACCGAGCCAAAAACAGCTTCCACATCGTCAGAGCTTAAGACCGCACAACAAGCCAGTTTAATTGCCCACTTATTTGGGGATGGTCAATCCACCAATGAGAATACTTTAAAACTGACTTATCAAGCGGCCATTGAACAATTAAATGAAGTATTAAGTGCAGAGCTAAATCTAGCAGTGGGTGTCTCAGAGCCCATCAGTGCAGAGACCTTAAAACAACAAGGAGGCATGGAATATTGGACACCTGAAAATACCGCAAAACGTATTGTAGATGGCAGCACGGCTTTATTTTCAGCCTTTCAAGCGGCTAATCCAGAACTGGAAGGTGAAGCTCTAGTCGATCGCTTTATTGAAGTCGTTGGTGGAGGCGTAACAAAAGGGTTTGAAGAGGCCAAAGGTTTATTAGGTGATTTAGACGTATTGGAAGGCAGTATTGCAGATAATATTGAAAAAACTTACACACTTGTTCAAGAGGGCTTTCAAAATTTTCGTAATCAATACCTAGGTATTTCGGATACCACAAACACAGAACCCCTTTCCCCTGCTAGACCTGATGAACCAACACAATAAATAGGCAATAAAAAAGGGCTTCAACAGCCCTTTTTATCAAAAAAATAACACGTTAAAATAAACCCATTATTCAATCTCTTCCAGTCTAACTTTTGTTAAACCCGTTTCATTTGCATAGTTGGTTAACTCAGCCGTTGAGGTTGCACCCATTTTAGTCATTAGGTTTTCGCGATGCTTAGAAACCGTACGATCACTGATCTCTAACATTTCAGCAATTTCTTTGGTTTTATAGCCTTCAGCCACCAACTTAACAACTTGCTTTTCACGAACAGACAAACGCTTATTATTTAAGCCTGCCGCTTCATCTAAAATAGGCTGGATTTCAGAGTGAATAAAAAGCTCACCTTCCATCACACTGTAAATACCCTTAATCAACTCTTTAGGAGAGATTGACTTCATGGCAATGCCAGCTACACCAAGCTCTAAGACTTCCGTCCAAACATTGGTCGTTTCCGCGGCCGTTAAGACAATAACCTTAGTCTCTTTATAACGTTTTTTAATGTGGCTTATTGCATTTAATCCACTTAATTTTGGCATAGACAAATCAAGTAGAACAACTTGAGGGGACTTCGCTCTGACTAACTCAAGACACTCTAAGCCATCCTCCGCTTCGCCAACAACATCAAATCCCTCTTCGGCATCAATAATTGATTTAAACCCTGCTCTAACAAGTGCATGATCTTCGGCCAATAAAATACTAATTTTTTCAGACATGTAAAGGTCCCAGTTTAAAGATTTTAATCCATTACTACCCGAAATGGGCGGCAGCTTAATTTAATTTATTCGTCATTATGACGAATCCTTATAGACTTCTCAAGGTATTTCAGTCCAAACCTTAGTTTTTCTAACATTATTTTTAATTTACTCTGTTTATTACCTACTAACAGCTCATTTTTTTCAGCTATTTTTTCAATTCTTCTTAAAACGGAAACCATCCCATCTAGCTGCAACAACATGCAATTTCCTTTTAAATAGTGTGCTTTTTTAGATACCCCAACTGAATCACCTGCTTCAACCAGTGATTCTAATACTAAAACGCCCTCTTTTGACTCTTGTATAAAGTCTACAATTAATCCTTTAAACGCTTCAGGAACATCCTCAACACCCTCCCATGTCTCCTGAGGCAACGATTCCTTCGTCCCTTCACCTGAGGCTATTGTATGAACTATTTCAGATAAAGATTCTTCTTCTAATAAGACGGTAGGAGGCTCAATCGTACTTGGACTCTTTGCCCCCTCTTGTAAGGCCTTTATAATTTGCTCTTTAGATACAGGTTTAACAAACCAATGATCAAAGCCATTAGAACCCACAGGCTCCCCTTCTAATGTAAAGTTCGACTCATCACCACCCGCCGTGACCGCAAATACTTTTTTAAGATTTTTAACGGCCTCTCCTCCACTCTCAACACAGTCTTTAATTTTGTGACTGACCTCAATGCCATCTAGAAAAGGCATTTGAATGTCTAAAAACACATAATCAAAGGAGTTTTTTTGAAATAATTCCCACGCTTCTCGACCGTTTTTAGCCTCAACAACAGTGTAGTTTAACTCCTGTAAATACCCGCCCAGTACCATTAAGTTAATTTTAGAGTCATCTGCAATTAAAATTTGATAGGAAGAGCCACCCTCTGTTTTTTGATCACTCGGTTCATTAACTTGCTCAACACTATTTTTTGTTGCCGCAGCTTCTAGCGTGGTGCTTTTTAATTGTGGGGAACTTTTAATTCTTTTAAATGAATCATGCCCCTCCATAGAGTCATCAAACAGCAGGTCAAAATAGAAAGACGTTCCCACACCTAGGGTAGATTTAACAAAAATTTCCCCCCCCATGAGAGCCACTAACTTCTTAACCACCAATAACCCCAAACCTGAGCCAATATTTTGAGTACTTCCAATACTTTCTAATTGAGAATAGGGTTCAAAAATACGCTCCAATTGATCACTTGCAATCCCCTCTCCTGAATCCGTTATCTTAAACGAAAAACGACTCCCTTCACCCTGAGAAACCTCAATAGTCACACCACCATATTGTGTAAATTTAATACTGTTGACGATTAAATTAATCAATATTTGTGACAAACGAACACTGTCTCCCACAACTTGATCACGGGATCCTAAGTAAATTAATGAAACAATTAGCCCTTTATCCGCAGCAATCGACCGTGTAAGTTGCTTCACATTTTGTAATGTTTCTTTTAATGAGAACGCCATCGGATGCAGCGTAATTTCATCGTACTCTGTTTGAGAGTAGGTCAAAATATCATTCACTAAGAAGGTCGATTGCTCTGCGGTAATATGGATGGCTTTTAAAGCCGAAAGTACCGCTTCATCCGTTTGATTTTCTCGTAAACGTTGAACCAAGCTGCTGATACCCAATAAAGGTGAACGTAACTCATGGCTTAACATGGCTAAAAAACGAGACTGCTTCTGATAAGACTCAGAAATAAACTGGTTTTGTGCTTCGAGTTGTGACTGGCGCTCTATTAACTGGGTGAGAGAGAGGCGTCCTTGAGCATCGACAATCTCCCGCTCTAACGCAACCATCTCCGTAACATCCATACAACTGGCCAATACATAACGTTGATTTAACTCCGTATAAACATGCAGATGATGCTGAAAAGAACGCTTGCCATGACACGTATCATACGAGGCAATAAATCGAACATCTGCGTCTGGATGATTAAGTATTTCTTGAATTTTGATTTTAATAATAGGCGTGGTGTAGCACCCCGTCATATCCACTAATTCTGATACAGGGGAAGAAAAAAAGTTCTGAAATGAAGGCGATAACACCAGTGATGTTTGACCATCAACATAAGCATGACGCCACCAAAATGACTTGTTCACCAACTCGTTGGCTAATGCACTATTATTCAATAGCTAACTCTCTCTAACTTTTACCCCCCCTAAATTACCTTAAAAAAGTTAAGTAGAGATTGGGTTTTAACGTAAACCAGCGTAAAATAACGCTCAATTAAGTCTAAGAATGTGAAAGAGCTTCTTTCTTGAACAAGCTCTCTTTGCACCTACAATCATAATAGAGAATCTTCGAAAATACTATGTCAAATCCAATAAATACAACCGAAACTCGGCTTGAAAAAGACAGTATGGGCACCTTAGAGGTTCCTTCTAATGCGCTGTACGGTGCACAAACGCAACGTGCGATTAATAATTTCCCCATCAGCAACACCCCAATGCCAAATACATTTATTAAGGCACTTTGCTATGTTAAGCAAGCCTGTGCAGAAAGCAACCAGCAGCTAGGGCTATTATCTGACGATAAAACAAAAGCCATTCAAGCAGCCACACAAGCGATTATTCAAGGCGATTACAGCCAACATTTTCCAATTGATGTGTTTCAAACAGGCTCTGGTACCAGCACCAATATGAATGCCAATGAAGTGTTGGCCACGTTAGCTAAGCAACTGACAGGCATTGATACACACCCAAATGATGACCTCAATATGAGCCAAAGCTCGAATGATGTAATTCCAACCGCCATTCATGTCGCTGCCAATATCGCCTTAAGCCAACATTTACTTCCTGCTTTAACCCTCTTAAACGATACAATTGCTACGCGCGAAAAAGAGCTTAACCACGTAGTTAAAACAGGGCGTACACATTTAATGGATGCAATGCCCATCAAACTCAGTCAGGAGTTAGCCTGCTGGCGTGCGCAAATTAATGATAATATCCAACGCCTAAAAGACACACAAAAACGTCTTCAAAAACTCCCACAAGGTGCTACAGCCGTTGGTACAGGCATCAATGCTGACCCTAAATTTGGTTCTCTGGTCTCTAAACAACTGTCTAAAATGACCGACCTATCATTTGAACCAATGGATAATTTATTTATTGGGCTTAGCTCACAAGACACCGCACTGGAACTCAGCGGTCAACTGAATGTACTGGCGGCCAGCTTAATGAAAATCGCCAATGATTTACGTTGGATGAACTCAGGCCCACTTGCAGGACTGGGTGAAATTCAACTGCCCACCTTACAGCCAGGCAGCTCTATCATGCCGGGAAAAGTGAACCCTGTCATTCCCGAAGCCGTTTGTATGGTCGCCGCTCAAATCATGGGCAATCACACCACCATTACAATTGGGGCACAATCTGGCTCTTTTCAACTCAATGTAATGCTGCCAGTTGTGGCTTTAAACTTATTACAAAGCATTGAAATTGCGTCAACAGCCTCAACTCAGCTGGCTAACTTAGCCATAAAAGGCTTTACCGTAAACGAAGAAAATCTACAAAAAACACTGGGCGCTAATCCTATTTTAGTGACTGCGTTAAATACCGTGGTTGGCTATGAAAAAGGGGCAGCCATTGCAAAAGAGGCTTATAAGTCAGGTCGCCCCGTATTAGATGTTGCGCTAGAGATGACCGATTTAGATGAAGAGGCCTTAAAAAATTACCTAAATCCCGAGCGTTTAACGGAGGGGGGCAACCCTCAACTTTAACCTACTTCCCAGATAGGAAAAAATATGGCCATTATTCATCTAAATAAAGCACAATTTGAAGAGACCATTGCAGACAATGAAATGCTTGTTTTTGACTTTTGGGCATCTTGGTGCGCACCCTTTGAACCTATTTTTGAATCACTTTCAAAAAAAATGCCGCACATCACCTATTGCCGAGTGAATATTGAAGAAGAGGAAGCGCTTGCCACCCTACTTCAAGTTCGCTCCGTTCCCAGTGTAATGTTTATACGAGAAGGCATTATTGTTTTTTCGCACTCAGGATTTATCTCAGAGGAGGCATTAACAGAGGTGCTTAACGATCTACAGCAACTCAATATGAACCAAGTACACCAAGACCTCATTCAAGCACAAAGTGATACTTAATTTTTATGACCCATAAATGCCTTCCCCCTAGCACTCTCTTAATTACCGGTTGTTCAACGGGTATTGGCTATCAATGTGCCCAACAACTGCAACAAATGGGTTATCAAGTAATTGCCACTTGCCGTAAAGAGCACGATGTTCAACGCTTAAATGAGCAAGGCCTGACCTGTGTTCAGCTAGATCTAGCTTGCAGCCAATCCATAAATCATGCCTTAAAACAAATTCTTGAGTTGAGTAATGGACGCATTGATGCTCTCTTTAACAACGCTGCATTTGGATTACCCGGAGCAGTCGAAGACCTCAGCCGAGAGGCCATGGAGTACCAGTTTCAAACCAATGTGTTTGGCACACAAGAGCTAACCAATCTCATTGTTCCCATCATGCGACAACAAGGGGGGGGGAAAATACTCTACAACAGCTCAATTCTTGGGTTTGCAGCCATGCCCTACCGAGGCGCTTACAATGCCAGTAAATTTGCCATCGAAGGCTTTGCTGATACGCTTAGATTAGAAGTAAAACAAGATAATATTCAGGTCAGTTTAATCGAACCCGGTCCCATTATTTCAGACTTTCGTAAAAATGCATTTATTCAGTTTAAACAGTGGATCAATATGGAAGAGAGTGCGCACCAACGAAACTATCAAGCGATGGTCAGCCGCTTAGAAACGAAAGGGCCAAGCGCCCCTTTTACTTTACCACCCGAAGCCGTGACTCAGTGCGTCATTCATGCGCTGCAAAAACCTCGTGCGAAAATCCGCTATCGTGTCACCGTGCCCACCATTATATTTGCTATCTTAAAACGCTTACTGCCCAATCGCTGGCTCGATATTCTATTAACCAAAGCGGGCGGAGACGGCAAACGCTAACGGACTTTGCTACTCAAAAACTAGCTCGTAAGGCCGCTTTATATCCTCCACCACCTTTTGTAAACTAAAAGTACGAACCGCCTCCAGAATACACTGTCCCTCTAAAAATACTTGCAAAGTCGGCAAGCTCAACACTCCTACTTGCGCACAGACCTCTGCGGTTGCATGACAATCCACATACACCCTTTTAATCTTAGGGTAATGTTCGTCCATTAAGACCTCTAGCTTTGGCAAAATAACCTGACACACGCCACAACTCTCTCCACCAAATAACACCATCAAGCCCGGCTCGTGCGCTTTTAAATCCGTTAACTGAGCCAAGGAAGTTACTTTTTGCATCCCCACTCCTCTGCCATAGATTGAGGCAACCAAGCGGCACCACGTACTCCACTTGAGTCACCAAACTTAGGTGGCAAAAGCAAGGTATTCACCTCATCACTAAAAACCCACTGCTGCCAAATTTTAGGCACTTCGCTGTACAGGTGATCCACATTCGACATTCCACCACCCAACACAATCACATCTGGATCCACTAAATTAATCACACTGGCCAGCCCTTTTGCTAACCAAGTAATATACGCTTGAGCCAACTGGCTCGCTATCTCATCTCCTGCATCACTTAAAGAAAAAATTTCGTCTGCTTTTTTATATTCACCCGTTCGATCTACATAATGCGCTTCCAATCCACTGCCCGATAAAAAGGTTTCATTACAGCCCGATAACCCACAATAGCAAGGTAATAACGTATCTTGTTCAGTCGCCCAGGGAAGCGGGTTATGCCCCCACTCACCACCAATGGCATTCACACCCTTTAAAATAGTTCCACGAACCACCACTCCACCACCACAACCTGTTCCAATAATGACGCCAAAAACCACCTCAGCACCTTTTGCCGAACCATCAACGGCCTCTGACAACGCAAAACAGTTCGCATCATTGGCTAAAAAAATGGGACGATGAAGAGTGCGCTGCAAATCACCTTGCAAATCTTGCCCAATCAAACAGGTTGAATTTGCATTTTTAATGCGCCCGGTTTTAGATGAGATGGCACCGGGAATGCCTACACCTACCGTTCCAACACCGCCTAATTGTGCCTCGGCTTCCATCACTAATTTCGTTATGGCGTTAACCGTTTTTTGATAATCACCTTTAGGGGTATCAATACGCTTCTGATACAGCGCCTTATTTCGAGAACCTTGCTTGTTATCATTCATGGATAAGGCAATCAACTCAATTTTAGTTCCCCCTAAATCAATGCCAAAACAAAAGGTGTTCATCTATTTTTTTGGCCTATTAAGTGTTTTTAACCAAGAAATTTCTTCCGCACAGAATCCCGCCTGCTCTCTGGCCTCATAATTAAAGGGGCCACGTAAATCACCATGATAATAGGTTTCAATCACCTCTTGAAAGGTAGCAAAAGGGTTTAAGCCACGCTCTTTACATAAATAACGAAACCAACGCGTTCCAACCTCAACATGCCCAATTTCATCTCGTAATAAGATTTTTAAAACCTCAACACCACGTTTATCCCCAATGGCACGTAGTTTTTGAATCATTGGCGGAGTTACATCCAACCCTCGTGCTTCCAATGTTCGGGGGACCAATGCCATTCTAATTAATGGATCATGATCGGTTTCATAGGTAGTCATCCACAAACCATCGTGTGCTGGCATATCCCCATATTCATACCCTAAGCGTGATAAGTGCTCACGAACCATCTGAAAATGGAACGCTTCTTCGCCCGCCACTCCAAGCCAATCCAAGTAAAAACCCATTGGCATATTCTGAAAGCGATAAATCGCATCCAATGCCAAGTTAATCGCATTAAACTCAATATGAGCAATGGCATGCATCAAGGCCGCATGCCCCTCTGGTGATCCTAAGCGCCTTTTAGGCAGCTCTTTAGGTGAAACAAGCATGGGTTTTTCAGGGCGCCCAGGATCACTAATACGCTTAACTGAAGCTAACGGTGTAAAATCAAACCTTCCTTCCGCCCAGTCCTCTTGCAGTTGTGCCAATAAATGAATTTTTTGATCTAAGCAAGACTCTGTTAAACACGCATAAGCCGATTCAAATATACTTTTCTGCTTCAATTTTTTTCCCCTTGCCCAACAATGATTAAACCCAAAACCAAAAAAAGCCAGTCAATGACTGGCTTCTTCAAAGTGTACCATTAATAGATACTAACGGTAATAGACTGCTTGAAGGTAACGAACCCCTTTATATTGCTTGGCATCCACCGCATCAAATAACTTAGCCCATTTTGCACGATCAGCAGGCGTCATTACTGAAGAAGGGTTTACTCCTGCAGTTTTATCTGCATACTTTTCTTCTATTTGACTCAACTCACTCATACAAGTGGCCACATCTACTTTTTGCTCAATGGCCTGAGCTGCATCAGATCCCTCTTTTACAGCGGTACTAATCACATGTTCAGCATCATCAAGACATAACTGATAGGTATTCATTGCTTGAGCATTCATGGATGCTACGATAATGGCCGACATAAATAATGACTTCAGTGTAACGTTTTTCATCTTGCTTCAACCTTAATTATTACATTAATTTCTGATGTTCAATTTTGATAGGTTTGCTTTTAAAAAGCAACTCATCAAGCACTAAATATCACCAAACACTTATAAAGTTTTTTTATCGCCTTGCCAAGAAGAAAGATTAAATATATTCAACATTTATAATTTCATAATCAATATTGCCACTTGGAGCGATCACGACAACCTCATCCGCCTCTTCTTTACCAATCAATGCGCGTGCAACGGGTGAGTTCACCGAAATTTTATTTTCTTTAATATCTGCTTCTTCATGACCTACAATTTTATAGGTCACTTCCTCATCAGTATCAATATTCAATAAGGTCACCGTTGCACCAAAAATAACTTTTCCATTCGGAGACAACTGTTTCACATCAATAATTTGTGCCAAACTTAACACCGACTCAATTTGTTGAATACGTCCCTCAATCAAACCCTGAATTTCGCGCGCCGCGTGATATTCAGCATTCTCTTTTAAATCCCCATGATCTCTTGCTGTTGCAATGGCCTCTATAACCGCTGGACGGTCTACTTTCTTTAATTTAGTTAACTCAGCTTGCAGTGCATCTGCACCTTCTTTTGTCATAGGATGCTTTTGCATAAACCCCATTCCTTTTTTTATTTTTTTGACACAAAAACGCCAAAGCAATTAAATAACGCTTTGGCGATTATTTTTAAACGGTTAAATATTAATAAATATCTTGTAAGCGAGTGACGGGCTGATCATCTAAATAGTCCATCGCGGCAACCGTTGCAAATGCTCCAGCAATCGTGGTGGTATAACACGTTTTATGCATCAACGCTTCACGTCGAATACTGGAAGAGTCTTGAATACTTACAGAACCATCCGAAGTATTTACAATCAATGCAATCTCTTCATTCACAATGGAGTCCACAATATTTGGACGCCCTTCGGTCACTTTATTTACAATTTCACACACTACACCCGCCTCGGTTAACGAAGCGGCTGTGCCACGCGTGGCTACGATATTAAAGCCTTTTGCAATCAACTGATTCGCAAGATCAACCACCTGAATACGATCCGCCTTACGCACGCTTAAAAAGGCCGTTCCAGTGCGAGGCAACACTGTACCCGCAGCCAACTGAGCCTTAGCATACGCTTGAGCAAAGCTTTGACCAATACCCATCACCTCACCGGTTGATTTCATTTCTGGCCCTAAAATAGGATCCACCCCTAAAAACTTAATGAATGGAAAGACCGCTTCTTTTACAAACACATGCTCAGGTGTAATTTCATGAGAAAAACCTTGCTCGGCTAACTTTTGACCAACCATGCAACGTGCCGCAATTTTAGCCAAGGGATAACCAATGGCTTTCGATACAAACGGTACCGTACGAGAAGCACGAGGATTCACTTCAAGCACATAAATATCATCACCTTTTACCGCAAACTGAGTATTCATCAAACCAACCACACCCAGCGCCTTAGCCATGTCTGCCACTTGAACTCGAATACGATCCTGAATCTCTTTTGAAATGCTATACGGAGGCAAAGAACAAGCCGAATCACCCGAGTGAATCCCCGCTTGCTCAATGTGCTCCATAATGCCACCGATCACAACCTCTTCACCGTCACAAATTGCATCCACATCAAGCTCAACCGCATCGTCTAAGAAACGATCCAATAACACTGGAGAGTCGTTTGATACATCAATGGCTGCTTGCATGTAGCGCATTAAGTTGGCTTCGTCATAAACAATTTCCATGCCTCGTCCACCCAAAACATAAGAGGGACGAACCACCAAAGGATAACCAATTTCTTTAGCTAAAACAGCGGCTTCGTCTGCGGATGTCGCAGTACGGTTAGGCGGTTGCAGTAAATTTAAATCGTTTAATACTTTTTGAAAACGCTCACGATCTTCCGCTATATCAATGGATTCAGGAGACGTTCCAATAATAGGAACGCCTGCCGCTTCTAAATCTTCAGCCAGTTTTAAAGGCGTTTGCCCTCCGTATTGAACAATGACCCCTTTCGGCTGCTCAACTTCCACAATTTCAAGTACATCTTCCAACGTAAGCGGTTCAAAATACAAACGATCTGAGGTATCGTAATCGGTCGAAACGGTTTCAGGGTTACAGTTCACCATAATGGTTTCATAACCATCTTCGCTCATGGCCATCGCGGCATGAACACAGCAGTAATCAAATTCAATCCCTTGACCAATACGATTAGGACCACCGCCCAAAATCATAATTTTATCTCTATCGGTGGGATTCGCCTCACACTCTTCATCATAGGTTGAGTACAAATATGCCGTAGAGGTTTCGAACTCAGCCGCACAGGTATCTACTCGTTTAAAGACTGGACGAATATTTAATGTATGGCGGAATTTACGCACAAATGCAGCGTCGGTATTTAACAGTTTAGCCAAACGGTTATCTGAGAACCCTTTGCGCTTTAACTGACGTAAATAGACCTCATCCAAAGCATCCAATCCACGCTGCTTTACATCATCTTCCATGTCGACCAGCTCTTTAATTTGAGCTAAGAACCACGGATCAATTTTACAACTTTCAAAAACAGCTTCTAAGTCCCACCCAGCACGAAAGGCATCCGCAACATACCACAAGCGCTCTGCGCCTGGGTTACGTAACTCTTGTCGTAAAGTGTCTTTAATCTCTTTCTCATCCATTGTAGCCAATGGCATAATTTCATCAAAACCAGTTTTATCTGTCTCCAAGCCTCGTAATGCTTTTTGAATCGACTCTTGAAAGTTACGCCCCATTGCCATGACTTCGCCCACCGACTTCATTTGAGTCGACAAACGCTCTTGTGCTTGAGGAAATTTTTCAAACGTAAAACGAGGGACCTTTGTTACCACATAATCAATCGTTGGCTCAAAAGAAGCCGGCGTTGCACCATTGGTAATGTCATTGGACAACTCATCCAAGGTATACCCAACGGCTAATTTAGTTGCAATTTTAGCAATCGGAAAACCTGTTGCTTTCGATGCCAGTGCCGATGAACGAGAAACACGAGGGTTCATCTCAATAATAATCATACGACCAGTTTCAGGGTGAACCGAGAACTGAACATTAGAGCCACCCGTTTCGACCCCTATCTCACGCAATACCGCTAACGAGGCATTACGCATAATTTGATACTCTTTATCAGTCAATGTTTGTGCCGGTGCAACCGTAATCGAGTCACCTGTGTGCACACCCATCGGGTCTAAGTTTTCGATCGAACAGACGATAATACAGTTATCATTTCGGTCACGAACCACTTCCATCTCATACTCTTTCCACCCTTCAATCGACTCTTCAATTAAGAGTTCCTTGGTGGGTGAAAGGCTTAAGCCGAACTTACAAATTTTTTCAAATTCATCTTTATTGTAGGCAATGCCCCCACCTGAGCCACCTAAGGTAAATGAAGGACGAATGACTGTTGGAAAACCGACCTGTTCCTGAATCTTCCACGCCTCATCCATATTATGCGCCACATCAGAAACTGGCATATCTAAACCAATTTTGGTCATCGCCTGACGAAAACGATCACGGTTTTCCGCTTTATCAATGGCATCGGCATTGGCACCAATCAACTCTACATTGTACTTTTCCAACACACCCTGCGCATTCAAATCCAAAGCACAATTCAGAGCCGTTTGCCCCCCCATGGTAGGTAAAATCGCATCGGGGCGCTCTTTTTTAATAATCGTTTCAACCGTTTGCCACTCAATCGGTTCAACGTAAGTGGCATCCGCCATTTCGTGATCCGTCATGATTGTTGCGGGGTTCGAGTTTACTAAAATAACTCGGTAACCCTCTTCTTTTAAGGCTTTACACGCTTGAACGCCAGAGTAATCAAATTCACAGGCTTGGCCGATAATAATAGGGCCAGCGCCAATAATCATAATACTTTTTAAGTCACTTCTTTTGGGCATTACTCTTTTCCTAATCGTTATCGGTTACGCTTTTTTTGCGGTTTTAATGTTATCTATAAATTGATCAAACAACGGCGCTACATCATGTGGACCAGGGCTCGCTTCAGGGTGCCCTTGAAAACTAAACGCCGATTTATCGGTACGAGAAATTCCCTGTAGCGTGCCATCAAATAAAGATTTGTGCGTAGCCACTAAATTATCTGGCAAACTTTCTCCATCCACTGCAAACCCGTGATTTTGAGAGGTTATCATTACTTTTTTGGTTTTAAGATCTTGCACAGGATGGTTGGCACCATGATGACCAAATTTCATTTTGAGTGTTTTCGCGCCACTGGCTAAAGCCAACAGTTGATGCCCCAAACAGATTCCAAATACAGGTACATCCGTTTTCAAGATCGTTTGAATCGCCTCAATAGCATAGTCACATGGCTCTGGATCACCAGGACCATTCGATAAGAACACCCCATCAGGATTCATCGCCAGCACATCCTCGGCCGAGGTTTTAGCAGGCACAACCGTTAATTTACAACCACGATCGACAATCATTCTCAAAATATTACGCTTTACACCGTAATCGTAAGCCACAATATGATAGTCATTATTTGCTGCACAATCGGCATGGCCTTTACCCAACTCCCAAGAACCTTCTGTCCATACATAAGTTTCAGATGTGGTAACTTCTTTGGCTAAATCCAGCCCTTTAAGGCCGCTAAATGTTTTTGCTTTTGCAATGGCCGCATCGGCATCAATATTATCACCCGCTACAATCACACCTGACTGTGCGCCTTTACTGCGCAAAATACGCGTTAACTTACGAGTATCAATATCTGAAATTGCCACCACATCCTGCTCTTTCAAGTAATCTGGCAATGATTTTTCAGCACGAAAATTACTCATCAAAACAGGGCAGTCTTTAACAATTAACCCTTGAGCCATAATTTTAGGTGACTCTTCATCTTCCGCATTCACCCCAACATTTCCAATATGTGGGTATGTTAAGGTGACAATTTGTTTAAAATACGAAGGATCCGTTAAGATCTCTTGATACCCGGTTAATGAGGTATTGAAAACAATCTCTCCGATCGTCTCCCCTTCCGCACCTAATGAAACACCCCAAAACAGAGTGCCATCTTCTAAAGCCAGCAAAGCTTGTGTCATTGATTTTTCCATCCAAATGTTTGACTAACGATACGATATTCTCTAACTAATAACTTTAAAAAAGCGCTTAACACTCTATGCTCTTACCCAGCCAACTGGCTTAGAAAAACAAATTTAAAGCACAACGGCTGTACTGTAAAATGTTTTTCTATCTGGGAATTCGAGATTTAGAAGTACACATACAAAAAAACGGAGCCAGCCCCCATTGAAAGGCTCACTCCGTTTTTTAGTTTGCTAAATGACTTTAATCATCTCCGCCAAATACTCCGTAAAAGCAAAAACTGCTTAATTTCAGTCACAATAATTCATTAGGCGAATTCTACTCGATTACCCTATTTTTGTCTAGCCAAATCCTATTTTTAAAGGCACTTACTACAAGTTTTTTTCTTTAAAAAAACTACAGGACTCGCCTTGAAGTTAAGTATCTTTTTCGCCAATAATTATTATGCAAATTTGAGATGGTCACTCCCTTGCTGGAAGAGGCGTGCATAAAGGTTGAATTTCCCATATAAATACCATTATGCATTGAGTTTCTTCCTGTTTTAAAAAAGACAATATCCCCCACCCTTAACTGAGATTTTTTAACTTTTTTTCCAACCTTTATTTGAGTTCGCGTTGTTCTAGGAATATGTTTATTAAACTTGGCTCGGTAAGTATTTTGAACAAAGGCTGAACAATCAACCCCACTTAAACTCTCCCCACCATAACGATATGGCGTGCCTTTCCAGCGTTTAAACTGCCTTAATAACTGCTGCCTAACCTCTGAAGAAGATGTTACCGAAATTGAAGAAATGGATTTATTTTTTTGTACCGATTTTCCTATATAACGTGGAGAACTGGAGCACGCTGCCAAAAAAGCGACACTTAATAAAATAATAAAAATACGATAAAAATTCATTTTATTTCAACCCCTTACCATGTATACAGGCATGTAATTCGTCTACATTCATATCAATCATAAAGTAGCTATAGCAATCAACAAGCCACTTTCAATTTTCTTCCCCCCCCATTCATCATGAAACAAATTACTAACATTAAGTGTCTTTATATCAAATAAAACGAATAACAATTCGCTGATGTACAATAATGATACTCATAAAAAAGGTTACGCTTTATGCCATCTCTCCTTATTACAATGCTACGCAATTTTTTTATAACACTGTTTACCATCACTTTATTAAGCTCGTACAGCTACGCCAAGGAAGCCAATATGACAACACTCAAACCCTCCCAAACACCTCAAACTAAAACAATTGTACTGGGTATGGGCTGTTTTTGGGGAGCCGAAAAACGCCTCTCTGAACTCAACGGTGTCACCAATGTAGAAAGCGGTTATGCAGGAGGAGATAATCCACAAGCAAGCTATCAAGATGTACTTGATTTAGAGAAACACATTCGCTCTGGTCAAAGCACTGAACGAAATCATGCCGAAGTGATTAAAGTCACCTACCAACCCGAAATCGTTTCGCTTGAACAAGTGTTGATTAAATTCTGGGAAAACCACAATCCAACTCAAGGCAATCGCCAAGGAAATGACATCGGCACCAATTATCGCAGTGCCATTTACTATCAAACAGTGAAGGAAAAAGAGGTAGCCGAACAAACCAAAGCCCTCTATCAAACTGCTTTAACAAAAGCAGGCTATCCTGAAATTACCACGGAAATTGCACCACTTAAAAACTACATTACAGCCGAGACCTACCATCAAGACTACCTGAAAAAGAACCCTAATGGTTATTGTGGATTGGGAGGAACAAATGTGGCCTACCCAAATAGCAATACACTTTCTCTCCCAGTCAAACAACTCGACTCAAAAGAACTTAACAGCAAAAGACAATTGATTGTTTTTGAATCAAAAGAGTGCGCATACTGTCAAAAATTTAAAGAAGAAATACTGAATCACTGGCAATCTGGTGTGGCCATTACCACTACCTTAAATACCAATCCACCTAAAGGGTGGGCATTAGAAAAGCCACTCTTTGCAACCCCCACCATTGTGTTATTTGAACAAGGTAAAGAAGTCTCTCGCTACACGGGGTATAACGGTGATAAAGCACGATTTTGGAAGTGGCTAGGGCAGCGCCTGCTCACACCTGAACAACGAAAAATTGCCTTTGAAGAGGGTACCGAACGTCCCTTTACAGGCTCTCACCTAGACGAAACTCGTCCAGGGTATTTTGTGGATCCAATTACCGGAGCCCGCCTATTTAGAAGCGACACCAAGTTTAAAAGTGGCACAGGCTGGCCAAGCTTTTTTAACCCTGTTGAAGGGGCAATCACCACACACGTAGACAAAACCCTTGGAGTGGAACGCGTTGAAGTACGCAGTGCCAGCTCTGGCATTCATTTAGGCCATGTCTTTAATGACGGACCGGCTCCTACCTTTAAACGCTATTGCATCAATGGCAATGTGCTTAAATTTGTTGCAGATAAAGAGGAGTAAAAAACACCGCATTCCATACAAAAAAAGCCACATTACAACTCAGTGCAATGTGGCTTTCTTATCTAAGATAAAATGCTTTTAGAGCTTTTGAAAGCTTTTTTAACCCTTATTTACTCTCAATTGGGTATCCAGCAAATGACCAACCCGGAAACCCTTCACGATAAAAATAGACATTGGTATAACCCACACCTACTAAATCTGCCGCCATTTGTGAAGAACGCGTGCAAACCTTTCCGTAACAATACGTGACCAACGCTTGATCTTTCTTGAACATATTACTCACTTTATCACGCGTATAGTTTTCACGATCACCACGATCCAAGTGAACGGCCTTTGCAATATGGCCATCTTCCCAATCCTCTTTTTTACGGGAATCAATAAAGACCGCGCCAGAATCCCATAATTTTTTAGCCTCTTCTGTTGTAACCGTTGTTGCTCCAGGAACACTTAAGGGAGCCGCGGCTTGTGTCAATGAAGCAAACGCTAAAACACTTGCTGTAATAAAACCAACCGCTGTTTTTTTCAATCTAATACTCATTTTATAACCTCTTTTGTAAACGTGATTTCAACAACAAGAAACCATCAAATTTTCTCTCATTATACTAACAAGCTTTTCATGAAGATCAAGAAAAAATGATGTAACCAACCACCTTATACTTTAAACCTTTTAACCAATTCACTTAAAGTCTCTGTCTCATTTTTCATCGATTCCGATGCAGCCGTTGCCTCCTCAACTAAAGCTGCATTTTGCTGTGTGGCCACATCAATTTCATTCACCGCAATACTGATTTGATTGATCGACGTTGACTGCTCAGAAGAAGCATCGCTAATTTCAGCCACCACCTCACTGACTTTTCGAATACCCAATACAATCTCTTTCAGTGCTTTATCAGACTGTTCTGCACGCTGAGTTCCCTGCTCAACCGCTTGCACCGCATTTTCAATTAACCCTTTAATATCACTTGCGGCTTCGGATGATTTTCCTGCCAAATTACGCACCTCACTGGCTACCACAGCAAATCCACGTCCATGCTCACCTGCTCTGGCCGCTTCAACCGCTGCATTCAATGCCAGTAAGTTAGTTTGAAACGCAATACTATCAATAAGGCTAATAATTTCCTCAATTTTATGACTGGCCTCCCGAATATCTTCCATCGACTGAATGGTAGAGAGCATCACTTCTGCCCCTTTATCCGCCTGAGTTTTAACCGAATCAGACAACTCGTTGGCCAACTGAGTATTTTCACTGGTTTGATTCACCGCCTGTGTAATATTCGCCATTGTCTCAGTCGACTCCTCCAATGAAGCCGCCTGCTGTTGAGTACGCTCATTTAAATCCTGACTGCCTTGGTAAATTTGATCCACATTATCCACTAAGTTATGAATGCTTAAACGCGTATCCGCAATTAAACAAGAAAGGTTTTTTAAAGAGGTATTTAACCCATTAGCCACCTCTCCAAATTTTCCAGAATACGCCCCTTTTACCGTTTGAGCCAAATCCCCTTGTGATAATGCAAAGACAACCTGCAAAATTTCTTCTAACGCCAATTCAGCCTGATGAACACTGTCATTGGTACTGTCTGACAGCGCTTTTAATTCACCTTCTGCCGCCACTTGTACCTTCTGAGAAAAGTCCCCTTTTGCCATGCCTGATAAAACCGCATTAACCTCCTCGATAACGTGGCTAATACGATTCATCGCTTGGTCAACAGGCTCTCGAATTGTGGCTTCCACACAAGGATCCATTCGCACTGAAAAATCACCAGTATCAATGCCTTTCACCACTTTTAAAATGGCTTGCATCGTTCGATCAAGCGCACTGACAGACTCATTCACAGCCACTTCTAATGTTTTTAAATCGCCCTCTGCGGCCATTGACATACGAACACTAAAGTCCCCCTTTGCCACTTTATTTAAGGTTTCATTTGCATCCTCAATCACTGTGCTAACAGAGTCTAATGTGTGATTAACAGCGGTTGCTGCTTGACCGATTTCATCTTGAGAGGAGACCTGTATTCTTAATGACATATTGCCTGTTTGCTGAATTTTTTGTGCCACATTTAACATTTCATTCAACGGTTTAAAGGCCTTTCTTGCAAACAAGTTGACCAAAACAATCATCAATATTAACCAAACAACAATGGCTACAATGCCCCAGATAACATATTGCTGCTGTTTTTTAGCTGCCGCCGTTGCATCAAATAAACGCACTAAATGAGCGATCTTTACGCCTTGTGTATCGGTTAAATGAACACCTGCCATATCATACGTTTCATCACCAATTACCCGATTTTCAGCAACAACCGATACACCATCCGTTATTTTTTTAAACAGTACTTCATTGGTTGATGCAATTAAATGGTTACGCCCACTATCATATAGCGCGACATCAGCACTAATCGTCGCTTTCATTCTGGGTAAAAGCTCAAAATAGTAACGAGCTAAAATCACACCACCCAATATTTTTCCGCGAGAATTAATCGGAATCACCGTGTTGATAGAGATATGGCCATCTAAATTTTTCTCCAGTCCAGAGATTGTCTTAACCTCACTTAAAGATTGGCGTACCAATGAACTATCAAATGTTTTTTGAAGCAGTGCGCTATCTGAGGCAAAAAGAATCAAACCATCTGGGTCAATAATAAAAATATCGGAAACCACATGCGTGGCAGATAAACGATTAAGCAAGGGAGAGATCTCTCCACTGATTTTCTGTATGTCTTTTTTACGGATAGCTGATTTCAACTTTCGGTTTCGGGTAATCGTAACTTGCTGATTCTTAAGCGTTGCTTTTGTATTGTCTAAATAAGAGAGGTGGGCAATGTTTAAACCATTTTGCCGGCTTTTATCATAGGACTCTTCTAAAAAGCCTTTTTCAAAAGAAAAAATAATCCATAAAATAAGAACCGTTAAAAAGATACTGGCGATGCTTCCAATAACCATTTTTGTTTTTAAATTCATATTGCACCTTTTAATCACAATAAGTCTATACCCTAAATTCTCCACCCTCAGTAAATATCAAATTTAAGAGTGTTGTTTTAAGCGAAAGATTTAAGGAACTTCTAAACAAGCCCCTTAACATCTAGCGATTAATTTTATTCACATAAAGGCAAGCAAAAAGTGACTAAGCCTCGTTGAAAGAATTATCAAACAGCACTATTCAATAGGGTAGCCCATATCACTCCAAGCGGGAAAACCATCTCGAAAATAATAGACTTTTTTAAATCCTAATTTAACAAGATCATCCGCCGTTTTTGAAGAACGCAAACAACGCTCACCATTGCAATAAGAAACAATCGCTTCATCTTTTGCCGCCAAATCATTCAAAGCATCTAGGTTATATACTGCTGGATTTTTACGGTCTAAATGCACCGCTTCTGGAATATGACCCGCCTCCCAGTCAGTCGCCTTTCTTGAATCTAGAAAAACAGCTCCGTCCTCCCAAAGCTGTTTTGCCTCAGCGGCATTCACCGTTGTGGCTCCATTAACGGTCATAGGTGAGGTCGCAGCATGCGTCCAAGTTGATAACGTTAATACACTGGCAATCAGTGCTGTTTTTAAGGTTGTTTGTAATACTGCTTTCATACTGTATTCTCCATATTAATCATTTTTTAAATGAGTTACTAACTTATAAAATCAGATCGGTATAAAACCATATCATGGTTCAGCAATATTTTATTATCAAACATTTTTATGTTTGCCACAAAAAAATAAAAAGCCTTACTAAATGAGTTCGTTATTTCCAGTATTTTCAGGCATAAAGCGAGGCATAAACCCCCTTTAAATCCAATAGATTCTCATGCGTTCCCGACTCAATAATACGGCCTTTTTCAAACACCAAAATTCGGTCTGCTTGCTTAATCGAGCTTAATCTATGTGCCACAATAAGCGTGGTTCTATTTTCAAAAAACGGGGCTAAATCTTGATACAGCTGACGTTCGGTTTCCATATCTAAAGCCGATGTGGCCTCATCCATAATGACCACACTGGGGTCTTGTAAAATCATCCTAGCAATAGCCAGACGTTGCCGCTGCCCGCCAGATAATTTAATGCCATTACGCCCCACAATCGAGTCAAGCTGCTTATCAAGGCCTTTTACCACATTTGCCAGCTGTGCTTGCTCCAGTGCTTGCCACATCACCTCCTCCGACATTTCGCGCCCTAGGGTCAAGTTAAATCGAATACTTTGATGAAATAACACAGGGTGTTGCAGTACCGTGGCCACATGTTCTCGAACGGTCGACTGACCAATTTCGGTAATCGATGCATCACCGTAACAAACAGCTCCAGAGTTGGCTTGATAAAAGCCCAGTAAGAGCTGAACCAAAGTAGTTTTCCCCCCCCCACTCTCACCAACCAGTGCGAGTTTTTCACCCCGCTTGATTTCAAAATTCAGCTTATTGAGTACCCACTCTTTTTTATCCGAATATCGAAACGAGAGGTCTTTTACCGCAACAGAGACAGGAGAATTTTCCCTAAATGGATTCACTTTGGCGGGGTACTGTGGCTCTTGATCCAAATCCAACACATCGTTAATGCGTTGCAGTGCACCACTGGCAGCACTGTAGCCATATTGAATTGCTAAAATTTCTTGAACTGGCCCCATCATAAACCAGAGGTAGCCAAAAATGGCCATCATCTCACCGATGGATAACCCAGAGAAGACCACCACCAACATGCTTGCACCACGAAATACATCAAATCCAATCAAAAACACCATAAACGAGAAACGACTCGCCGCATCACTCTTCCAAGTATACGCTTCAGACTGCTGACGAATGGTATCGGCATGACCTCGAATACGATCAAAAAAGGCCTTATCTTGGTTGGCTGCACGCACTTGTTGCAACGCATCCAGTGTCTCAGTCAGCGATTGCTGAAAGACATCCAACGCCGTATTTTCATCTTTTTTAAGCCGCTGAACATTACGCCCTAAACGCATCGTAAAATAGATCACCAATGGATTAAGCAATAAAATAAATACCGCCAATTGCCAGTGTAACCAAAACAATACAATCGAAATTCCCACCAACGAGAACACCGCAATAATAATTTTACCGACCGTTGTGCCTAAAAAGCCATCAATGGTATTGACATCATTCACCATAGTGGCCGATACACTACCACTGCCCAAGGTTTCGTATTGCGCCATAGAGACACCCTGAACCCGCGCCAATAAATCACGCCTAATTTGGTACGCCACCTCTTTGGCTATCACCGTAAATTGCTGCATCTGCCAAACACCCAGTACCAAACCAACTAGCCGCAACACAATGGTAATTAGCGTAATCACCACAATGTAATACACCGGAGTGTGCCAATCACTGTCCACCCACTGATTTAAAAAATGCACGATCACTCCGGGCTTATCCAGCAAGACCTCGTCCACTAAAAAGGGTAATAACAACGGCAAAGGTACAATCGCCAAGGTCGCAAAAAAAGCAATAATATGTGCTTTAATTAAAGCAGGTTTATGTTGCAATACTAAATCAAAAATACGCTGCCACGTATAAGATCGTTCAGAGGTAGCAGTTACTTTAACGGGCTGAGCAGAAGAGTAAGAGGTTGGACGCATAAGGAGGACTTTTTATAACTTTTTATAAATTAAATAAACGATTAAAGTTGGCGGTGGTGGCTTCGGCAACGGTTTCAAATGGCAGCTCTTTCAACTTAGCAATTTCTTCCACCACATAACGGGTATATCCCGGTTGATTCGTCTTGCCTCGAAAAGGCATTGGTGCTAAATAAGGGGCATCGGTTTCCACCAAAATTTTATCCAGTGGCAGAGCGGTCGCAACCGCTTTCAACGCTTTCGCATTTTTAAAGGTCACAATTCCAGAAAAAGAGATGTAAAAGCCCAGAGCTATCGCCTGTTCCGCCGTATCCAAGTCTTCCACAAAACAGTGCATAATACCACCCACCTGCTCCGCACCCTCTTTAGCTAACATCGCTAAACAGTCAGGAGTCGAGTTTCGAGTGTGAATAATTAATGGTTTATTGAGCTGTTTTGCAATGCGAATGTGTTGTGTAAAACGATCATGTTGCCACTTCATACCCCCTTCTACCGCACACATCTCTTCAAAATGAAAATAATCCAAACCCACTTCACCGATGGCAATCACCTTTGGGTGAGAAGCCGCAGCAATCAGCGCTTCATCCGTTACCACAACATCCTTATCTTCACACGGATGCACACCAATGGAGGCATAAACCTCTTCATATCGATCGGCTAAATCCAAAACGTCTTGCCACTGGCCAGGATTAATCGCCACACATAAAATACGATTAACCCCAAGCTCACGGGCTTTTGCTATCACGTCATCCAAGTTGCCTACTTTCTCTTCAGGCAAAATATTTAAATGGCAATGAGAGTCCACAATCACGATAACATTCCTTTTTGATAATTTGATTGAAATACAGATTTAAAAAATTCTGAGCTTTGTTGCACCTCTAACCACTCAAGACACAAGGTTTCCAACACCAACTCCTTATTCGCGTTTCCCTGCCAACACTGCTTGGCCTGCAAT
Source organism: Thiomicrorhabdus sp. (assembly GCA_015487015.1). GTDB lineage: Bacteria > Pseudomonadota > Gammaproteobacteria > Thiomicrospirales > Thiomicrospiraceae > Thiomicrorhabdus. Next base: position 2,111 of record WFQP01000114.1, on the reverse strand, counting down.
GTGGCTTGTTGAAAAGCTAAGCCATTTTGCAAAAAGACACCCTGTTCAAGACGCACATTTTGCTCCGTGGCATACACCACCGAACGCACCGCTGACACACTCCAAAGATAAAAATAGTCAAACACCACAACAGGGTTGGGCCACTTTAACCAAAGTGCCACCACTTGTGAGGCCGTTTTTTGGCCTTGCTGTAACTGACTTAAGCCCTCTTTCCATTGTGCATCTTCTTCAAACTGTTTGGTCTCAATCCACGCCAATGCATCTAAGGGGGCGCCCCAATTAAGCCTTAACGCACGTTGAATCAATTTTAAGTCTGTTTGAGGCAGCGCCAACTGTAACCAATCAACGGCCTCCTTTAAAAGAGGGGGGGGGAAATTTAATTGTTGGCAACGACTTTTAATCGTCTCAGGCAAACGTCCAACATCACTGGTTGTTAATAAAAACAACGTGTTCGGCGCAGGTTCTTCTAAGGTTTTTAACAGTGCATTAAAGGCCGACTGGTTTAATAACTCAACCTCATCAATCCAAATAACCTTATACCCCCCTTGATGAGAGGTTTCATTAAGCTTGCCAACCAAGGTACGAACTTGCTCAACATTAATCTCTTTTTTATCATCTAAACGCGTTAAATGATAAAAATCAGGATGCTGGTTTCCCTGTTGCAAACGGCAACCTTGGCACTGTAAACAAGCCCCTTGCGTTGTCGGTTGGTGGCACAGTGTTTTCTGCAAAACACGAGCCACAAACTGTTCAATTCCAATGCCTTTAGGAGATGATAATAGATACGCATGCCCCAATGGACGTACATGTTTATTCCATTGTGCCCATTGTGTTTGCAACCACGGATAGATTGAATTCATCACAGAGTCCATCACAAGTCACGCAGTAAACGAGCTTGAATACACCGCTGCACTTGCTCTAACGGTTGGCTGGCATCCAATACCTCATAACGTTCAGGACACCTCTTTGCTCGATCTAAATAAGTCGCGCGCACTTTTTCAAAAAAAGCCTGCTTCTCTTGCTCAAAACGATCAATAGTTTGCCCTGTTTGTTGAGAACGACTTAACACACGCGCCATTCCCTCCTTAACGGATAGGTCAAAAATAAAGGTTAAATTTGGCTGGAACCCTTGTTGCACCCACTGCTCAATCTGTGCAATACGCTCAAAGTCCCCGCCCCGAGCACCCCCTTGATAGGCATAGGTCGCATCAGTAAAACGATCTGAAATTACCCACTTACCCGCCGCCAAAGCGGGCTTAATTTTTTCTTGAATATGCTGTGCTCTAGCTGCAAACATCAACAACAGCTCCGCATCATCACACATTTCAGAAAAATCTTTATTCAGTAAAATCGCACGAATAGCCTCACCAATATCCGTACCCCCTGGTTCGCGGGTAACCACCACATCCATACCTTGTTCAAGCAAAAAAGATTCAATAAAGCCTAAATTGGTGGATTTCCCCCCCCCTTCAGTGCCTTCCAACGTTATAAACTGACCTTGCATCAATACCTTCTCCAAATTTTTTCCCCCCCCTTATATCAGCCACTAAAACAGAAAAAAATGTAACCAAAAAGAAAGCAAGAAAATTTACCTGCATGGTACACGGAATTTAACTTCGACCCAAGTGCTCCTATCAGATTAAAAACCAAAATATCTCTATTTTTTTGATTTGGACCCTCCTACAAAAAGACATTATAAGATAGGTCATTGCGTAAAAATGGATAAGAGAGTTAATATCAAAAATTCCTCCCCCTTATGTACCGTAACAAAATTTGGATAAAAAATTAATGATATCAGAGAATGCCGTGAATAGACTTTACTTAAATGAAAACAAAAGGGGGGTCAAGCACAAGGGGTCAAATCTTGACTGAACATAATTTAAAGCACAAGGGGTCAAATCTTGACTTAACATAATTTATTTTCAATATACCATGGTTTTTTATCCTATTTGTTATCATTTTACATAGCAGAGCAAGCGACTTATCCCAAGCTCTCTTGAGCCTTATTATATCCAAGCTCAATCATCTCAGAAGCCCGATCAAACTCTAAGGTTCCACATGCATTTCGAGCTATTTCAATAAAATAATCCGCAGGATAAGCCGCCAATTTT
>WFQP01000113.1 GCA_015487015.1 Thiomicrorhabdus sp. | reverse complement strand
TGAGATGGATATGCGTATTCAAAAAGCCATTATGGAACAGGTGCCAGAAGTGATTCGAATTGTGGCACGAGTGGGGTCGGATGAAATTGGTTTAGATCCGATGAGCTTAAATGACACGGACTCCTTTTTGATTTTTAAACCCAAAGAGGAGTGGCGAATGGAGAGCACGGAGGAGTTGATTGAAGAGATTCGTCAAGTGTTGGTCTCGCAATTTCCAGGGATTAACTATGCCTTTACCCAGCCGATTCAAATGCGTGTGGATGAAATGTTGACTGGTGCTCGTGGTGATGTTGCCATTAAAATTTTTGGGGATAATCCAATCGAATTAAATGAAGTCGCTAAAAAGATGGTGTCTATGGTTAAGGGTATTGAGGGGGCGGAAGATGTTTTTACATCCACCAATGAAGGGCTGCGTTATTTACAACTTAAAGTAAACCAAGACATGGCGGGTCGTTTAGGCTTAACCGTCAATGAAGTTGAGAAAATATTACGTACTCAAATTAATGGCTTAGAAGTGGGTGTACTGTACGAAGGCATTCGTCGTATTCCATTAATGATTCGTGCCCCCGAGTCGTATAAGTCATCGATGGTTGAGATGTTACAGCAACCGATTACCGTTGAAACCTCAGAGGGTACGCATTCGGTTCTGCTCTCTCAACTGGTGGATGCGGTGGAAGAGGATGGCCCTGTTTCAATTAAACGTGAACAGAGTAAGCGTTTTTCAGTGGTTGTCGCCAATGTCTCTGGGCGTGATTTAGTGGGCTTTGTTGATGAAGCCAAGCAAAAAGCCGCCACACTGGATATTCCCGCAGGTTACTATTTTGAGTGGGGGGGGAAATTTGAGAATCAACAACGAGCAGCGGCAAAATTAGCGGTGGTTGTTCCCGTTGCGTTGGTTCTGATTTTTCTGATTTTATTCAGTACCTTCCGTTCGGTTCCCCAAGCCGTCATGGTTTTGGTGAACGTGCCGTTTGCCTTAATTGGCGGCATTGTCGCCCTGTGGATAACCGGTGAATATCTCTCCGTACCCGCTTCGGTTGGCTTTATTGCGCTGTTAGGGATTGCGGTATTAAATGGGGTGGTGATGCTAACTTACTTTAACCAACTGATGGCGAAGGGTATGGACGTTGGACAGGTCGTAGTAGAAGGTGCTTTAAGACGGTTACGTCCTGTTTTAATGACCGCTTCTATCGCGGCATTGGGATTAGTACCGTTGGTATTTGCAACGGGGCCGGGATCTGAAATTCAGCGCCCTTTAGCGATTGTGGTGATCGGTGGACTCATTACCTCCACGATTTTAACGCTACTTATTTTGCCTATTATTTATAAACGCTTTGGGCAACCTAAAATGAGTAAGGTCAACGTCCGTCAAGCTAAAACGGGAGCACTATCATGAATAATGTGCCAATGACACACACATCATCGGACTGTATTTTAAAATTGATTTTTGACCAACAGTTGTATGATGAGATGACCGATGTACTATTAAGTTTTCCAGAAAGGTCGTTGGAGTTTTTGAGTTTAGACGTTCAAGCCCACATGCAACCGTTGGAAAACATTACTGAAGAGGTTTCAGGCTTTAAGCGTAAAAAGATGATAGAGGTGAATACGCAAGCGGATGAGGCAAAGCGGTTATATCATTATATTGTTGGCAAGTTGCCTAGTGCACAACTGCAGGCACAATTACTGCCTTTGCTTTTATTAGAGTGACGACCATAAAAAAGGGAGCTTAATGCTCCCTTTTTTATGAATGATTTATCGGTTTTTTATGCCGAAGCATTACGGCTTTTATTGCGATTGTCTTTTCTTAGCTTGGCAAACAGATCAAATACAGATTTACGAATACAACGCTCTGGGATTTTATGTTTAATGCTGTCATGTAATTCAGGCAGTTTTGACCAATGCACCCCTTGTTTAAAGTGGTGTGCAGTATGAAAACCGAGGTTACCAGTGAGCATATTAAACCATTTATCGGTGATATTGTGAGAGCCTGAAAATTGGTCTTCGGTATTAAGACCTGTATGATGCCCGTAGGTTGCCCATGCGGTATACAGCAGGCTACAAATCATGGGTAGAATAAAGATAAACAGTGCATTGACTGGGTTATATATGGTTAATGCCGTTAATAATGCAAAGGTAATCAGGCCGTAAATGACAAATTGTTTTTGTAATTTAGGGTACTTTTTACCCACTTGATAGCCTCTTGGGTAGGCTGTCAGTGCAACGTTTAATGTGTATTCCAGCATGCCCATGGTTGAGCCATTGGCTCTTTTCCAGCGGCTTTCATCTTTGGCTTGATCTAAAAAGTTACGGTGGTGTCCAAGGTTGTGGTGTAAGACCCAAAGGTTTGTTGTCACCCCCGTGTGCAAAGCATAGAAAAACTCTAGAATACGATTGAGTACATTGCTTTTAAAAACATGGCTGTGCTGGTGATGGTGGTTCCAAGCAGAAATTAAGCCTTTTGGAATCATCATGAGCAACCAATAACCCACTAAAAGCCAAAGGCTTTCTAGGTAAAAATAGGCGGTAAAGTCCATTAATGTAAAGAGTAAAATAATGAATACAGGTTTTTTGTCGGCAGAATATTTAAACACAGGCGTCAATCGCTATTGTAAAAAATTAGCGAAGGATTATACCCGATATTTTTTTAATAAAAGCGATTTAAATCGTGGGGGCAAGGATAAGTGATTGAGATAAAATAAGTTTTATTTAAAAATTACAAAAAGTAAAGAGTCGGTTTTTCGGATTAAAAATAGGAAAAACCGGTTTTTAAGAGGGCTTTAAGTAAGCCCTTTGTTTGAGTTTTTTATTTAATGGCCGCTAAGATAGCAAGCTCTACTTGATCAATTGGAAGGGTTCCATCGACTTTAATGTATCGTAGTTTTGGGTTTTCTTTACTGGATTTTTGATAGTAATCCACTAGAGGAGCGGTTTGTTTGTGGTAAACCTCTAATCGTTCCGTGACCACTTCAGGTTTATCATCATCACGTTGAACTAAGTCCTCCCCTGTTTCATCATCTTTTCCATCAACTTTAGGGGGGTTATATTTTAAATGATAGGTACGCCCAGAAGCGAGGTGTGCACGACGGCCAGACATTCGACTAATAATGTCAGCATCAGGCACGTCAATTTCAATAACAGCATCAATCTCTACCCCAGCCTTTGCAAGGGCATCGGCCTGTGGGATTGTTCTTGGAAAGCCATCCAGTAAAAAGCCTTTTTCACAGTCTGGTTGCGCAATGCGCTCTTTGACCATGCCAATGATAATATCATCAGAAACCAGTTGCCCCGCATCAATGGCTTCTTTGGCTTTTTTACCCAGTTCTGTTCCCGCTTTGATTGCAGCACGAAGCATGTCGCCTGTTGAAATTTGAGGAATGGAAAATTGTTTGGTTAAAAACTGAGCCTGAGTGCCTTTTCCTGCCCCTGGTGCGCCAAGTAAAATGAATTTCATGTGAAGATCCTAATTAAATGAAGTCGTAAATTAGAACATTATACGATGTTTACGGAAGGCTAAAAAGCTTGAATGTGTATATCGTCGATATAATTTGAATGGTTTTGAGCGGATTTTATGGGTTCAGGATAGGGGGGGAAATTTATATTGAAAAAATTTCCCCCCCCCTTTTTTTTATAGCGACATATCGCTACTGGTATTTATCAAGAGAGTTGTTACGCCTCTTCAAGTGGTTTATGGCAGAACCACCAATCATAGTGTTCATATTGATTGGCATTTTTTTGTGCTTGCTCTTCGGTGGATGCGGGTGGCACAATGATTCGGTTGCCAATGAGTTCATTGTTTGGCCAGCCTGCTGGTACGGCTCCTTGTTGATCTGAGGTTTGCAGTGCCTGAACAGAACGAATGATCTCATCAATATTTCGCCCAATTTCTTGTGGGTAGTACATGATTAAACGCACTTTGGCTTCTGGATCAAGAATAAAGACCGCACGAACCGTGTTGGTTCCTTTGTCTGGATGCAACATACCAAGCTGAGAAGCGATGGCATCATTGGCCGCAATAATCGGAAATTGAATGGTAACCTGCAGTTCTGATTGAATCCATTGAACCCATTTTATATGGGCAAATACTTGATCGATGGACATACCGATAAGTTGGCAATCAAGCGCGTTAAATTGATCATATCTTTTTTGAAAAGCCACAAATTCCGTTGTACAAACGGGCGTAAAATCGGCAGGGTGGCTAAAAAGAACCGTCCACTTTCCTTTTAGATCACCTGGCAGATTCATAGAGCCGTGTGTTGTTTGAACAGTGAGGTTTGGAAATTCATCTCCGAGTAGTGGCATACTGGTTGTTGTTTCAGTCATTTTTATTTCCTTTCTGTTTAAATAAAAATAAAGTGAGACCTTTGCACGAGAGGGGGGCGAAACGAAAAGCCTAACGCCCGTAGAGGTATTTGAATCTTTTTTATCCGTGCATTTTTTTATGGAAAGGCCTCTTTAGCATTAGAAAACTCTAATATCTATAAATGATACGCTTTTTGATACGTAAATAATAGGGGTAAATGCGTGAGTTTTTAAAAAAACGAATGTTTTGTTTGTTGGAGCAGTTGTTGAATACTTTGCTCCACTTGTTGAAGGTATGTGCCGCCAAATAAATTAAAATGGTTTAGTTGATGATAGAGTTGATAGAGCGGTTTGCGTTGTTGATAGCCAGAGTCAATTGGAAAAATTTCATGGTAGCCCTGATAAAAATCGGGGCTAAAGCCATGAAACAGTTCGGTCATGGCCAGATCGGTTTCTCGGTCGCCATAATAACAGGCTGGGTCAAAGAAAATAGGCTCACCCTCTGAATTAAAGGCACTGTTTCCTGCCCATAAATCACCGTGTAATAGCGAGGCTTCGGGCTGGTAGTCTTGAAACCAGAAGGGAAGCGCGTTAATGAGTTTACGCCCCGATTGATATAACGTACTTGGAGCGCCTTTTAATTGGCTGAGCTCCAGTTGTGGCAGTAAACGGTGTTGACCATAAAAGTGTACCCAATCGCTTGACCATGTGTTTTGTTGCGCGGTGAGACCAATAAAGTTATCTTCAAACCAGCCAAAAGGCTGTGGCTTGCGGTTTATTTGGTGGTGCATCAAGGCAAGGTCTTTACCACGTTGTGTCTCATTTCCAGAGGGGGTTAAAAGTATGAACTCCATTAATAACCATGCGTGGTCTTGATAGGTTCCCGTGGCATAAGGCGTTGGACAGCTTAGAGTGTTGGATTGAAGCAGTGCGTTAAGGTTGTGTTGCTCGGCTTCAAGTATGGGCAGTTGGTGCAAGGGAGCGAGTTTTAAAAAATAATTTTGAGCGGTTGTGTGCAGTTGATAGGCCGTATGGCTATCACCACCTGATATGGCATGGGTGGATAAAATATGGATCGGAGGAAGGTCTTGTTTGGCCAATTGTGTATTGAGGCTTTCTGACAGTTCTAACCAATTCATATTTTATCTCCTCGTTATTTGAGGCACCTCTATTAATTCATGAACGTACATCTTGAATCCCAAATCCACCGCCTCTGCGTTACAAATCTGGGCAATAAAGTGATTATTACCTGCAATTTGTGCCTTGATGCGATGAATTTGGGATCGCAATCTGCTACGCCCAGACTTAATAGAGGTGCCCTTGAACGATTACGGGCGCTATTCAAATAGTTCATCCGTAATCAGTTCAATTTGTTTTTGTGAAACACTGGGTATTTCTGGCGCATAGGCTTCTCTAAAAATTTCAAACACCGCGCCTTCTGTTTCAGGTGGAACGGCTTCACCGGTTTCAGGATCAATTGGAACATTAACGAGTCCTTCGGGTATAGGAATCATTTCGTTTGGTTCATTTTTTAAGGCTTCTTTCATGTAGCTCATCCAGATAGGCAGTGCCGCACGCCCACCTACTTCGCTACGCCCAAGCGTACTGGGTTGATCAAATCCAGACCAAACGGTGGTGGCAATGTTTGGGTTGTAACCAGAAAACCACGCGTCTTTTTGGTCATTGGTGGTTCCCGTTTTTCCTGCAATATCAAGGCGTTTAAGTGCTTTGGCCTTTTTACCTGAACCGATATTAATGACGTCTTGCAATATGCTGGTCATAATGTAGGCATTGAGAGGATCAATAATACGAGGTGCATTGCGTTCATCTCCCTCAATGCATAAGCGGTCTCGGCAGGCAATGTGTGGTTCGGCTTGATAAATGACCTCTCCATTATAGTCTCGAACTTCCTTAATAAGGTAGGGTTCGATTTTATAGCCCGTATTGGCAAATGCGGCATAGGCGGTAACCACTTGTAATGGCGTAAATTGCACGCTTCCCAGTGCCAAAGAGAGGTTTCGATGTTGGTCAATCTCCTCCATTGGGAAACCAAAGCGGTTGAGGTAGTTGGCCAGATTGGCAATGCCTACTTGTCTTAACAGTCGAATAGAGACAAGGTTTCTGGAAAAGGCCAGTGCCATTCGTAGGCGCGTTGGGCCGTAAAAACGTCCTGAGTAGTTTTCAGGTCGCCACATATCTTCTAAATTACGGTCATGAAACACCACAGG
>WFQP01000112.1 GCA_015487015.1 Thiomicrorhabdus sp. | reverse complement strand
GTGGTTGAAGAGATGGCAAACATGATGTCAGCTTCTCGTTCTTATGAGACCAATATTGAAGTCATGAATACCTCAAAACAGCTTTTATTAAGAACGATACAGTTAGGGCAGTAACGTAACGAATTAAACAAGGAGATTTGCCATGGCAGACTTATTACCTGATATTAATGTTGGAAACTCAGATTATTTAACTGCATTGCAGCAAAATTCAACCAGTACTGTTGATTCTTCTGCAAACGATATGGATCAAGATGATTTTTTATTGTTGTTAACGACACAATTACAAAATCAAGATCCTTCTGAGCCGGTTGATGCAACGGACTTTGTAACCGACTTGACTCAAATGAGTCAGTTAGAAGCAACGAATGATATGAATGACTCTATTTTAACTGCCGTTGAAAGCTTTCAGAGTTTACAAGCGATGCAGGGAGCTTCATTGATTGGAAAGAATGTTCAAATAGAGTCGGACCAATTTTCTCATTCGACAGATAAACCTTCTCGATTTGATTTGCAAACGGATGAGCCATTTAGTGATATTACTGTTGTGATTAGTGATGAAAATGGGATTGTAAAAGAGCTGAATTATACCGATTTTTTATCTGATCAAGAGAAGGCCTCTTGGGATGGTTTGGCAAATAAGTCTATTGAATGGGATGGTTATGATGATGTGGGTGCCTCTAGAGAAGAGGGGATTTACTCTATTACTGCCTATGGAACTGATCGTAATGGTGAGGTTAAGTCTATTGATACTGTTGTGGGCTCGAGGGTAAATGTTGTTGGGATTGGATCTGATGGTTCGATGACCTTGACACTTGCAACAGGAGAGAAGGTCGGAATGGACACTGTACGAGAAATTAGTGGGTAATTTTGAGTATTATTTTTAAGTTGGCCTGTAAATCGCTTTTTGAATTTTTAAAGTTTTAAGTGTTTTGTTAAAAACAGCATAAAGAGTCACCTTCTACTAAAATCCTCTATTGGTTGGGTTAGGAAGGTGGCAAAAAGGAGAGTTATTATGAGTGCAAATTTTGATTTAAATGCAGTAAGTGGGATCAATGCGGCTGCAAATGGTTTGGCCGTTATTTCAAATAACTTAGCAAATGCTGAGTCATTTGGTTTTAAGAGTTCTCGTGCTGAATTTGCGGATATGTTTTCAGGGAGTCAAAACTCTCCTGGAAACGGGGTTCGGGTCGAATCGATTACTCAAGATTTTACCCAAGGAACGATTAATGGAACAGGTCGTGATTTAGATATGGCGCTGGATGGAGAGGGTTTCTTTGTATTAGGGGATACCTCTGGAAAGTATGAAGCGATCTATACTCGTAATGGCTCTTTTAAGTTGGATAAAAATGGTTTTTTAACAGATCAAACAGGCAACCCTGTTCAGGGTTATGCTCGTAATGATGCACTTTCAACCGAATTGGATGCGGTATTTTCAACCACATTAGGCCCAATTGATTTAGATGAGGTAAATAAAGTTCCGCGAGCCACAACGGAGATGGTTTTTGATATTAACCTTGATGGACAGGAAGCCTATAACTCTGCCAATAATACGGGGAGTTTAATAACTGATTCGGTTGGTACGAGTGCACATTTGGGTGAAATTATTGATCCTGTTAATGCTGTGCCCGCTTATACTGGCTTTCCTGATTTTTCAACGAATAAAACTATTCACGATTCGTTAGGAGGGGAGCACCGAATTACGGCGGATTATTTTAAACGTGCTGTGGTCGATGCACCGAACTCTAATGTGGATTTTGATGGCGATGCTGCTAATGATAAATACACCAGTTGGTTTGTGCGTTATAGCGTATCTGATTTTGATCCAAATACCGGCACGTATATTCAAAGTGGAGTGGATAACACAACAACAGCCCAAGCTAATGGTGGTAATACGTCCATGCTCTTTGAGCTTCGGTTTGATGATAAGGGAGTATTACAGCGTGTTTATGAGCCGAATAGTAAAGACCCCGCTTTAATTACTGGAGATTCACCAACGATTGGGGCAAATGGGGAGCCAATTTTTGATGATTTATTGGGTTGGACTGATACGGGTACTCTAAAACCTGATATGGAGTGGTTGATTAATAATCCTCTAACAGGGGCGGTTGATCCGATTAGTATGACGGCTGAGCTAAATGATATGACTGAATATTCGGGTAGTTATAATATTCGAGGTGTTAGTCAGAATGGTTATGAAATAGGTGATTTAATTGGTTTATCAACGGGGCAGGATGGTGTTATTGAAGCTCGTTATTCAAATGGACGTGCAATCCCTGTTGCACAGCTTGCTATTGCTAACTTTGCCGATAAAAATGCAATGCATAAGCTGGGTGGTCAGACTTATGCCGAGTCATTTAACTCTGGAACAGCACAGTTAGGCAGTCCAGACAATAATGGTTTAGGTTCTATTGTTCAAGGCTCTTTAGAGTACTCCAATGTGGATACTACTGCGGAGTTGGTGAATATGATTCAAACGCAACGAACTTATCAAGCGTCGGCTCAGGTGTTATCAACCTCTCAGACATTAACACAAACGATTTTAAACCTTTAATTTAGATCTTATTTTAGGTTTTTTTTATCTTGCCGGCCTTGTTGCCGGTTTTTTTTGCCGCATGGCAAGACTCTCCTATATAAATATATCGGCCGTTTTCTAAAATCTTTAATTTTAGTTTTTAGTTGGATTGGCACACTCCCTGCTGGTACTCTCTTGAAAAGAAAGCATGTCAAAATGCTAACACACAAAGGAAACACATTTGGGCACTAGACCCGTTTAAGGATGCTTTGAATACCTCCTTAATATAAGTGTTTTATTTTAGGGGGTTCATTTAAATGTAGCCCCCTTATTTTCACTCAATAATTTAGTTGGAGTCGTCTTTTATGGATCGTATGCTATATGTTGCAATGAGTGGCGCAAAAGAGGTTTCACTCTCTCAAGCGAACAACTCTAATAACTTAGCCAATGCCAATACGGATGGCTTTAAGCAAGATTTTAATATCTTTAGAGCTCAGCATGTTGAAGGCCCAGGTTGGCACTCTAGAGCGTACTCTATGGATGAGCGTCCAGCGACTGATTTTTCAGCTGGTGCAATTAAAGTTACAGGACGAGAGTTAGATATTGTGACTAAGGAAGATGGTTTTTTAGCTATTGAAGCACCTAATGGCGATGAGGCATTTGTTCGCAGTGCCAGTCTTCAAGTTTTGTCAGACGGGAGTTTGGTGGATGTAAAAGGAAACCCCGTTCTCAATGAGAATGGGATTCAAGTTAATATTCCACCAGTTAAAACGATGACGATTGGTAGTGATGGCACTATTTCGATTGTGCCCGCAGAGGCACCGAGTAATCAGCTTGTGGTGTTAGATCGTTTGCGATTGGTCAAGCCTGATGTTCAAACTTTAGAGAAAGGGCTGGATGGCTATACTCGATTAAAAGAGGGGGAAGCTCCTTTGGTTCAAGAGAATGTCAAAATGATGTCAGGTGCGCTGGAAAGTAGTAATGTGAATACCGCCGAAGCGCTGGTTAAAATGATTGAACTGTCTCGTAAGTATGAACTGCAAATTAAAATGATGTCGACCAGTAAAACGCATGCTCAAAAATCCGATGCATTGCTGTCTTTGAAATAGATTCTAAGAGGATATAAAAATGAATAGAGCACTCTATGTTGCAAAAACCGGTTTAGAAGCTCAGCAGTTTAGACTGGCGGCTATTTCAAATAACTTAGCCAATGCAAATACCTACGCGTATAAAACGGGTCGAGCAGAATTTAATGATTTACTGTATCAAAACGTACGACAACCTGGTGCACAAGCCAGTTTAGAAGAGTCCAGTACGTTGCCTTCTGGTTTGCAGTTAGGGACAGGGGTTAAAGCCATAGGGGTGCAAAAAATTCACACCCAAGGAAATATTATGGTGACCGAAAATCAGTTGGATATTGCAATGGATGGTAAAGGTTTCTTTCAGGCATTAGACCAAGAAGGAAACTTAATGTATACCCGAGATGGCTCTTTTCAGGTAAACCAAAATGGCGATATTGTGACCTCATCGGGGTATTTACTGGAGCCTAATATTAATATTCCTATTGAAGTGACGGAAATATCCATTTCACGAGATGGGGGGGTGTTTGTGACGTTACCAGGGGATGCCGCTCAAAATCAAGTGGGCCAACTGGAAGTGGCTACCTTTATTAACCCTGCTGGACTGGAGTCGATTGGTGGAAACTTTTATATGGAAACCACTGCGAGTGGAGCACCAAATGTGAATAACCCTCAAACGGCCGAAGCAGGAGCGATTATTCAAGGGGCATTAGAGTCTTCAAATGTGAATACGGTTGAAGAGTTGATAGGCATGATTGAAGCACAAAGAACCTATGAAATGAACTCTAAAGCCATTTCTGCAGCAGATGGCATGATGCAGTATTTAAATAATAATACCTAAGTGTTAGGGCTGGGAGATTAAAATGAATGCGATAAAGCTAGTGGGATTACTTGCGACGGTTTCTGTAATATTGAGCGGTTGTAGCTCTGCGCCTGAGCGCCATCAGTTGGCAAACTATGCGCCTAGCTATCCTTTAAATATTCCACAAACGGTGCAGCCTCAAAATGGTTCCTTATATCAAACTGGCGCCATGAGCTTATTTGATGATTCTCGTGCGCATCGAATTGGCGATATTATTACCATTAATTTGTCAGAAAGTATGTCGGCTAATAAAAAAGATGAAGCCAAGTATGATAAATCAAACAGTCAAGATTATGGTATTACTACGCCTTTTTCAATTACCACACCCAATAACTTAGTGGGTCAAGCCATTAATGGTGTAACAGCGCCTCTTCAGGGATTGAGTGTTGGTTATGGATCGGAAGGTTCGTTCTCTGGTAAAAGTAATGTAAAGCAAAATTCAACCTTAGAAGGCTCTATTGCCGTTACGGTGGTTGAGGTGATATCAAATGGTAATCTTGTGGTTAAAGGTGAAAAGTGGATTACCATTCATGACGGGGATGAAGTTGTACAATTTGCTGGAATTATTCGTCCAGAAGATATTCGACCCGATAATACGATCTCCTCCGTTAAAGTAGCCGATGTACGTTTAGTGTATAAAGATGTGGGGATGAGTGGTGATAATGCTAGAACAGGTGTCGGTTCTCAGTGGTTAGCGAAGTATTGGCCTTTTTAAAAATTCCCCCCCCCTCTTTTTGGGTTAATTAGATAGGGGGGGGAACTTAAATGTGTTATTTAAAATAATAAACTAGATAAAAAGGGGGCTCTTGTGAGAGCTTTTATCGGAATTCGACAGTGGGTTGCTATCTTAACGGTATTAATTGTTTGGAGTGGATGCAGTTATGCTGAGCGTATTAAAGACATTGCAAGCGTAGATGGCGTTAGAGCAAACCATTTGGTAGGGTATGGCTTGGTGGTTGGGCTAACAGGATCGGGTGATAAAACGCCTTTTGCTGAGCAAAGTTTATTAAGCATGTTAAATAAATTTGGTATTCATATGCCACCGGGGGTAAAAACCAAGTCGAAAAATATTGCTGCGGTTGCAGTACATGCTGAACTGCCTGCGTTTGCCAAACCAGGCCAACGTATTGATATTACCGTGTCTTCTTTAGGTAATGCCAAAAGCTTAAGGGGTGGAACATTGTTGCTTACCCCTTTAAAAGGGGTAGATGGTAATGTATATGCCATTGGTCAAGGTAACTTGGTTGTGGGAGGGCTAGATGCCAGTGGAGCCGATGGCTCTCGTATTACGATCAATGTACCCAGTGTGGGACGAATTCCAAATGGAGCGATGGTCGAAAGAACGGTAAATACTGGATTTGAACTGGGAAACACGATTCGTTTAAATTTAAAAAATTCTGATTTTACTACCGCTGTAAATATGGTAAATGCGATTAATGAGGTGCTAGGAGAGGGAACAGCCAGTGCATTAGATGGTAATACGATTGAGGTGATGGCCCCTAGAATTCCAAATCAACGTGTTTTATTTTTATCTATTTTAGAAAATATTGACGTGGTTTCGGGCGAAAGTGCCGCTAAAATTATTGTGAACTCTAGAACAGGAACTGTGGTTATTGGGCAAAATGTTCGTGTGGGCCCAGCCGCGGTCACCCATGGAAGTCTTATTGTAAGAATCTCTGAAACAGTGAATGTAGATCAACCTAACCCTTTTGCAGGAGGAGGCACGGCCGTTACACCTAATACCGTAGTGGATGTTGAGACAACAGGAAATGGCCATATGTTTAAATTTCCAAAAGGTGTTTCATTGGATGATATTGTGCAAGCGGTGAATAAGGTGGGAGCCGCCCCAGGAGATTTAGTGGCTATTTTGGAAGCGCTGAAACAAGCAGGTGCATTAAAAGCCGAATTGATGATTATTTAAGGAGCAAATGGATGGAAATTTCAAATATAAATGCGCTTCAACCGAATCAATCCTCTTATACTGAAGCACACCATAATTATGCCGATTTAGCGGCATTGGGTGATTTAAAAACCCAAGCAAGAAAAGATCAAGAATCTGTCTTAAGACCCGTTGCTGAACAGTTTGAAGCATTGTTTGTGCAGCAAATCTTAAAAGAGTCTCGCAAAGTAAGTTTTGATGATAATTGGTTGGATGGAAATCAAGGTGATTTTTATAAAGATTGGTATGATAAACAACTCTCTTTAAATTTATCGGCTAAAGGAACTCTGGGTTTTGCCGATAAAATAGTAGAACAGCTCTCTCCAAGTATTCCAGTAAGCTTAGAATCGGTGCCAGAAAGTAAGGTGAATGATCAGCAAGCAGCAAAAATAAAGGAAAATAGAGAGCCACCTTCAACAAAGCAAGCGTTGGCTTTAAGATTTACTCAGCTATAATTGAGACAGTCGTTTAAAGTCCCCCCCTTCCTAAAAAAGGATAAACATTATGGCAGACATGTTAAGCATAGGAACATCCGCAACGAATAGCTTTAAGCGGGCCTTAGACGTTACCAGCCAAAATGTCGCTAATGTCTCTACAGAAGGCTACTCTCGTCAACGAGCCGAGATTGTAAGCAATAGCCCAAGTTCAGCGGGTTCGCAGTTTATTGGCTCTGGGGCGAGGGTGGAGGGCATTGAAAGGATTAATGCGGAATACCTTCAAACACAACTGGCTAGCAGTCAATCGTTGGTTAGCCGCTATGATACTCAAGTACAGCTGGCAAATCAGGTTGAGGGTGTTATTGCCAGTAATGACCAAGGTATTCAAGAATTTATGCAACGTTACTTTGATTCGTTGCAAAGTTTGTCGAATAACCCAACCTCTGATACGGGTCGACAAATGTTGATTGATGAAGGAAATAATTTACAAAGCCATGTTGGAAATTTAATCTCTGTTTTGGATGAAACGGAGTATCAGGTAAATGCTCAAATAGGTGGCTTAACGGATGAAGTGAATAGTCGACTAGAAACGGTTCAAAGCCTTAATGCGCAAATTAAAAGCTCAAACCGTGTGGGTATTCAGGCTCCAAATGAGCTTTTAGACCAAAGAGATCAGGCTATTTTAGAGCTGAGTCAATACATGGATATTAAAACGTTTCCTCAAGAAAATGGAACGGTTGATGTCCATACGGCTAATGGCCGTATTCCGCTATTAAGTGATAATTCGATTACTCGATTAGAGGCCGATCGCAGCCCTTATGGTGATGATAATCGAACGGAACTTTATGTGACCATTGGTGGTCAAAAGCAGATGATTGGGAATCAAATTACAGGAGGTGAGCTTGGAGGCGTTTTAGATTTTAGAGATAATCTATTAGAAAAATCTAAAAACGATTTAGGGCTGATGTTAAATGGTTTAACGGCCTCTATGAACTGGCAGCACTATCAAGGCTACGATACAAATGGGGATGCTGGTGGGGACTTATTTACTTCGCTTTCGATGAATGCAATAAATAATACAAATAATTTAGGGGTTGAGACTGGTACCAATATTTTAGTAAGCTTTAACCCTAATGCGGGGGTATCAGAGCCTCCTTATGATGGCTTAACCGCTTTAAGTTCTCAGCCAGCAACCTTTGGTGATAAAGAGCTTTATTTGCAAAATGCATTTACAGAGATTGGTCGTTTCGAATCCCGTTCTTATGAGTTACGTTATAACCAGACTACAGATGAGTTTGATTTTTTTGATGCTCAGACTAAAAACCCACTGTTAGACAGTACGGGTAATGCTGTTAGCTTAGCGCGTGGGGCAACGGCCAATATTGAAGGGATGTCCTTCGATTTAAGTGGTGTTGTCAATGCGCCTGATGACGGGGATTCCTTTTTGGTTAAACCCCACCAAGCTATTTTAGAGGATTTTTCTCAGGCATTGACGGTAACAGAAAAAGTGGCCACTCGTGGTCAAAGCCCTATTGATGCAAACAATGATGGTTCTATTTTAGATGAAGTGCCCGCCGCCGCCGCCGAGGGAGATAATGTCAATATTTCTAATTTAGCAGGATTGCAGTCGGCTAAGTTATTGCTCGCAGATAGCAGTGATGTGGGCTCGGAGACCTTATTGGGTGGTTACTCTAAAATGGCGACCAATGTCGGGATGTATGTTCGAGGTTCAGAAGTACAGCTCACTGCACAGACTAATGTTTTTCAGCAAATGACCGATCAGCGTGACTCTATTTCAGGGGTGAGTTTGGATGAAGAAGCCGCTAATTTAGTTAAGTACCAGCAAGCGTATGAGGCGGCCGCACAAATTATAGCGACTTCTCAAACGCTGTTTCAAACCATCTTGGATGCGGTAAGGAGATAAATTATGAGAATTTCAACGAATCAGTTTCACAGCCAAGGCATTAACTCCATTCAGAAGCATCAAGCCGATGTCTTAGAGTCTCAGTTGCAATTAAGTACTGGAAAGCGTGTTAACGTTGCCAGTGATGATCCTGTTGCTACGACTCAAATACATTCACTTAACCGGACCATGAATACGATTGATCAGTATGCAAAAAATGGCGAGTATGCAAAATCACAACTGGTGCTGGAAGAGACCGCTATCGATGATACTGTCACACAATTACAGCGTGCTCGTGAATTATCAATTCAAATGTTAAACGGCACGTATTCTGCGACAGATCGGCAAGCAACTGCTGCCGAGTTAGAGCAACTCATTCAGCAGACTAAAAATATGATGAATTATCGTAACTCTGAAGGGGAATTAATTTTTGCGGGTAGCAGTGTATTTGCAGAGCAAGCTTATGTAGAGGATGTGAATAACCCAGGTTATTACGCCTACATTGGCAGTACCAATGCCATTGGTCAAGTTGAGTCAGATGGTGTAACACCTGTTTATGATGAGTTAGCCAGTTATGGTTCTCGTTTTGTACAAATAGGATTTGATGCTGATAATCGTGTGACCGCAGATGACCAAGGGGATTCAAGCCGTATACGAGTGACGGATAATGGGGATAAAGTCTTTGGAATTACCACCACGACAGCGTTTACAGGAACACCCGATTCGAATATTTTAAATGTATTAGTTGAACTTAAAAATGCATTAGAATCAGGACTTGAGCCACCCGATGGAATTGTAACGGATTTAGCTACCGGAATTAATCAGTTATCAGAGGTTCGAGCTGAGATTGGGGGAAGACAAAATCGTATTGAAGCGCAATATGATGCTGGAGAGTCATTTAAAATTGCACTAGAAGAGCGCAGAATGAATTTAGAAGATATGGATTTAGTGCAAGGTTCTACCGACTTAACAAAAAGTCAAAATGCCTTAGAGGTTGCACAACAGGTTTTTACACGAGTGCAGTCTATGTCACTTTTTGATTATTTACGATAACTTTGTCATAGGTTAATTTTTTATTAGTTTTTGATGTTTTTTTTGGAATAAGGGCAGGGAAAGGGATTGGAAGTGAGTATCTGTAAAAGTTACGACTTAATCTGACACTGCTCTTGAAAAAGAGCGAGTTTCTCGTTTTGATATGAAGGTGTTCAATCATCAATCAAAACGAAGGAAACTCACAATGATTAATAGTAATCAAAAAATCATTAAACACAAAGTCGGATTGTT
>WFQP01000111.1 GCA_015487015.1 Thiomicrorhabdus sp. | reverse complement strand
TGCATGGGCACAATGCATACTTGGAAGGGGGCGATGCTTTCTGGCCAAATAATACCGCGATCATCATGGTTTTGTTCTATGGCGGCGGCCACGACACGGGTCACGCCAATACCATAGCACCCCATTTCTAGCACTTGTGCGCGACTGTTTTCATTTTGAACATTGGCATTTAAGGCGGTGGAGTATTTATTGCCTAATTGAAAAATGTGGCCAACTTCAATGCCTCGACGGATTTTAATTTTTCCTTTACCACAAGGGCTTGGATCGCCTTTTACGATGTTACGAATATCGGCAATTTGAGTCGCGGCTGCATCTCTGTCCCAGTTAACGCCAGTATAGTGAAAACCATCTTCATTCGCGCCGGTCACAAAGTCTGCCAGCAAAGCGGCGGTACGATCAACAATGACGGGAATATGGCGTTGCGTTAATCCAACTACACCAATAGAACCGGTTTTGCAGCCTACGGCGGTTAAAATGGCTTCGTCACTCGCCATTTCAAATGGGTTTGCAACTTGATCCAATTTGCTGGCTTTAACGTCATTAAGTTCGTGGTCGCCTCGTACAACCAGTGCGACAACAGGAGTGGCTTCGTCTGCTCCTTTGACTAAAATAGTTTTAACGGATCTCTTTTTCTTGATTTGTAAAACGTTGCAAACGTCTTCAATGCTGTGTTGGTTAGGGGTGGCAACTTTGGTGAGCGATTCGGATGCGTCAGGGCGTTCACCTCGTGGTGCAACGGCTTCGGCCAATTCAATATTGGCGGCAAAATCGGAGTCGGTTGAAAATGCAATATCGTCTTCACCCGAATCGGCTAACACATGAAATTCATGTGATGCTTCGCCACCAATGCTGCCGGTATCGGCTTGAACGGGTCTAAAGTCTAAACCAATACGGGTGAAAATACGGTTGTAGGTCTGGTACATGGTTTGATAGGTTTCTTCCAAGCTCTCTTGTGACATGTGGAACGAGTAGGCATCTTTCATAATAAATTCACGTGAGCGCATCACGCCAAAACGTGGACGAATTTCGTCACGAAACTTGGTTTGAATTTGGTAAAAGGTCACGGGAAGTTGCTTGTAACTACGAATTTCTTTGCGCACCAAATCGGTAATAATTTCTTCATGCGTCGGGCCAAGCGCAAATCCACGGCCATGACGATCGGTAAAGCGTAATAGTTCTGGGCCATAGTCATCTAAGCGTTCAGACTCTTCCCAAAGCTCTAAAGGTTGCACCACAGGCATTAATAGTTCTTGGGCATGAGCGCGATTCATCTCTTCACGAATAATGGCTTCCACTTTACGCAAAACACGAACCCCCAGCGGTAGCCAGTTGTAAAGTCCACCCGCCAACGGACGAACAATGCCCGCACGCAACATCAGTTTGTGGCTAATGACGACCGCGTCAGACGGGGTTTCTCGCGTGGTGGCTAATAGTAAATTGGAGGTTTTCATGTTGAAAAAAAGTCCTTAAATTTGGGATGAGTCAATTGCGCGAATTTTAACATATTCAACTTAATTGGCGTGATTAAAAATAGGCAATAAAAAAGGCCAGCCGTTTTAAGGGCTCGCCTTTGGTATGTGGTGGAGGTGGGCGGATTCGAACCGCCGTCCAGAAAGCTTCCACTTAGAACTCTACATGTTTATTTGGTCTATTAATTTAACCCGACTGCTACCCGGCCATCAGGGATCACAGAGAGCGAGTTTGTACTGTTTAGACCGTGCTATCCAAACACATAACACGTGTCGATTTCGTATAAGTCGATACAAACTAGGGGCTACGAACAACTGGCCTAGTCTGCACTAGCGGGGTTAAGCCGCTAGGGAGTAGTTATTGTCGTTTGCAACTATAACATTTGAACTAAGATTTACGTGCATAGATCAGGCACGACATGCATCCTAAATTTCCATCTCCCTGTCGAAACCAAAACACCCCCATAATGGGAATCATGCTTGTGACATGAGCTGAAAATAAATTCAGTTAGTTATTATAACGCTTTAATGGAGGTTGAAAGGTGAAAATTCAAGTTATCGCGTAAGTTTCATTACTCGGGCTTTATCTCGACTCCACTCGCGATCTTTTTCGGTGGCGCGTTTGTCATGCAGTTTTTTACCTTTGGCAATACCAATGGTGAGTTTGACCTTGCCTGATTTACTCCAGTGCATGTCTAATGGCACAACGGTTAAGCCATCTTTATCCACTTTAGACGTTAAGCGTTCAATCTCTTTGCGATGCAGAAGCAGTTTTCTTAATCTTAGCGGATCGTGAAATGAGTGAGTCGAGGCCGTAATTAAGGGTTGAATTTGCGCACCAAATAAAAAAGCTTCGTGGTTTTTTAAGAGAATATAGCTCTCTTTAATATTAACTTTGCCATCACGAATACTTTTGATTTCCCAGCCTTGTAATGACAGTCCTGCTTCGTAAGTTTGTTCTATGGCGTAATCAAAACGTGCTTTTTTGTTTTGTGCAATGGTGTTGGGGCTTGATTTATTTTTAGATTTTTTTGCCATGTTTTTTGCCAGTGGTCAGTTTAGTAAACAGATTATAACAAACCGAAGGGGGGGAGAAAAAATTAGGTGAATGATTTGTAATCGTTTCAGAGCCGATTGCGGCTTTGTTATAATGGTTGTGCTAAATTTAACGCTTGAGTAACTTGATTGATGAAAAAAATTTCCCGAACGGCTTTATTGCCTTACTCTGCTTTGCAGATGTATCACCTTGTGAATGATGTGGCGGCTTATCCAGAGTTTTTACCTTGGTGCGGTGGCGCTGAGGTGGTTTCTGAAGCAGAGAGTGAGATGGTTGCCAGAGTTACCATTGCCAAAGCTGGACTGCGACAAACCTTTGAGACCCGAAATCACTTGGTGTTAGGAGAGCGGATTGAAATGCACTTGGTTGAAGGTCCATTTAAATATTTAAAAGGGGAGTGGAATTTTAAACCGTTGGATGTGGATGCTTGCAAGATTCAATTTGAGGTGGAATTTGAGGTGAGTAGTGGCGTATTAAATATGGCTTTGGGTACGGTGTTTGAGCATATTAGTTCAACGTTGGTCGACTCTTTTTGTGAACGTGCAAAAGTTATTTATGGATAGGGCATAGGTCACATTATGGCAGAGACGATTCAAATTGAAGTGGCTTATGGGCTGGCGGATGAGCAATTTCTTTATACGGAGCAGGTTGCGAAAGGGATGACGGTTATCGAGGCTTTAAAGCAGTCTAAGCTCTTGATGGAGTTTCCAGACTTAGTGATTGATAAAGTGGGCATTTTTGGCAAGTTGACAACCTATGATACGGTCTTGATCGCAGGCGATCGAATCGAAGTTTACCGCCCACTTAAAGCCGACCCAAGGGATAGACGACGTAAACAAGTGGAGCAAGCTCGTAAAGAGTCGCAGTAATTTTAGAACGCTTACCTCCCACTGCTCTTATACCGATGTATGTTTTTAAGTGTAAGACGTTGGGACAGGGGGGGAAAGTTTTAAAAAACGCCTAATCCTAAAAAGCTTTTGTCTTCTTTTAATTGAATACTTTTTGAGCGCATCTTCCAGCTTTCGAGCATTTCATCTTGATCGAAATAAACCACTAAGTGTTTTGCTGAGTCGCGGTGTAAATCGGTATTTGTGCTGTAAAAAACATATTCCCAATAGTTTGGGTTGAATGGGTCTTGACCTAATGGCGGACCGAGTAATTCTCGGACTTGTTTTTTACTTAACCCCTCTTGCAAGCTGGCAACCGCCTCTTGCGTCATAACATTTCCTTGGGTAAGTGGGGCTTTATAAGGTTGAAGGTATGAACAACCCGACAGCAGGATGATGGATAATCCAACCGTGATGAGATGTTTTGATTTTTGAGCCGTTTGGTTTAAATTCCCCCTACTTATTAGGAGGTTTAACGAGTGTTTAGTGAATGCTTTCATACTCATTTTAGTTCTTGTGATTAGATGATTTAGGGTATTATACACGCTAAGAAAATTTATACTTTGTACGAATGGATTCATTCATAATTATTCATTTAAACAATAAAAATCAGAGGGTTAAATGAGCGGATCAGAGCTTAAAAAATTTGGGTTAAAGGTGACACTGCCTAGACTGAAAATTTTAGAAATTCTAGAAAGGTTAGATGAACAGCATCACTTAACGGCGGAAGACGTGTATAAAATGCTGCTTGAACAGGGTGAAGAAGTCGGTTTAGCAAC
>WFQP01000110.1 GCA_015487015.1 Thiomicrorhabdus sp. | reverse complement strand
CCCAAACTGCTTCCCGTAGAAGAAGCGTTTCAATTTAGCCATAAAATCAACCAAAATGGTCAACTCGAATTAAGCTGGAACGTCACCGACGACTATCATTTATACCAAGACAAGTTTAAAGTTAAAGTCACCGAAGGCCAAGCTAAAATAGGCCAACTTATTCTCCCCCCCGCCACCACCGTAGACGACCCCATTTTTGGTCTTAAAGACGTTTACCACGGTCAATTCAATGCCATTGTACCCATTACCAATATCGCAACGCCTACGGCAAGCATTGAGGTAAGCTACCAAGGTTGCTCTATTAGCATGGCCGTGTGCTACCCACCCACCAAGCAAATCATTCAGGTTGATCAAAACAGTATTAATACCGACGCCACTGCTACGCTTCCAGCCAGCCCCGCAAAGCCGGTGTTAGACAGTACACTAGACAGCGACCTCTCCGAAACCGATCACATCACCAACACCCTTAAAAACAACACTCTTTGGATTGTCATCGGTACCTTTTTTGTCTTTGGACTACTGCTCTCCTTTACCCCTTGCGTCTTTCCCATGATCCCTATTTTATCCAGCATTATTGTTGGGCAAGGGCATCACCTCACCACCCGACGCGCCTTTATTATGTCACTGGTATACGTCTTGGCGATGGCTCTGACCTACACCTTTGCAGGCGTATTAGCGGGCATGTTTGGACAAAACCTGCAAGCTACCTTCCAAAATCCGTGGATTATTGCTACCTTTAGTTTTATCTTTATTTTGCTCGCCCTCTCCATGTTTGGCTTTTACGAACTGCAACTGCCCGCACGTTTGCAGTCCAAAATAACACGCATATCCAACCAACAAAAAGGCGGAACCTTAACCGGTGTGGCCGTAATGGGCTTTTTATCCGCGCTGATTGTTGGCCCCTGCATGGCGCCACCACTGGCAGGTGCGCTCATCTACATTGGCCAAACGGGCGACGCCTTCTTAGGCGGCATGGCACTGTTTGCCATGAGCATGGGAATGGGACTGCCGCTGATTATTATCGGAACCTCTTCCGCCAAACTAATGCCCAAAGCAGGCGCTTGGATGGAAAAAGTCAAAGCCTTCTTTGGCGTGATGCTCATAGGGGTCGCTATTTGGATGCTCGAACGCATTCTGCCCGTTGAAATCACCATGATTAACTGGGCAATTCTCTTTATCGTCACCGCCGTTTACATGGGTGCGTTTGAAACCACCCACGAAAAAACAGGCTGGTTTAAGCTGGCAAAAGGGCTAGGAATTGTCCTCTTCTTATACGGCTTAATTATTTTGATTGGCCTAATGGGCGGCAGCAAAGACGTGTACCAACCACTTAAAACCTTTCAAGGCAGTGCCAATGCCGCTCAAGCTCAAAGCACAAAGTTAAACTTTAAAATCATTAAAAGCATTGACGATCTAGAAGCCGAGCTGGCAAAAGGCCAACCCATCATGCTCGACTTTTACGCCGACTGGTGCATCAGTTGCAAAGAGATGGAGCGACTCACCTTTAGCGATGCCCAAGTACAACAAGCCCTTGTAGGCGTTACCTTATTAAAAGCGGACGTAACCAAAAATGACGACATCGACATCGCACTAATGCAACACTTTGGCATTGTTGGCCCCCCAGCCATCCTCTTCTTTACCCCACAAGGGCAAGAACAAAAAGCCCAGCGTGTGGTTGGCTTTAAATCGGCCGACGAGTTTGTGGTAAACATTGAAAAGGCGTTGCGTTAACGATAAACCGACTTTCGGTGGCGAACTTTAATAATGGTCACAATTAACAGACTATCCTCAATGGAATATACAATCCGGTAACCCCCTACTCTCAGTCGATAAAAAGGGGATAAATCCCCTACTAATTTCTTACCAATATAAGATGCCTGAATCAACTTACCTTGAATGGCCTTTAGAATTTTCTTTTGCCAAGATGAATCAATTTTTTTAAAATCTTTAATCACCTTATCATCAAATACCAGTTTATAAATCAAGCGACTTTTCCAGCTCTTCTAAAGAGATCAAGTGACGATTATTATCTTTACTACGAACTTGCGCATCATAATAATCCTCCATGTCTTCCATATAGTTTTTAAGCGCCTCTTTTACAAAAAAACTTTTAGAGCGCTGGGTTTCAGCCGCAATGGTTTCTAAAAATTGTTCTGTTTTTGCATCAAGCCTAACGGATAACATACACTCACCTTAAATATTCAAAATTAATTCGAAACATTTTATCACACATGTATGACAAGTCATACTTCAATAAAAGACAATATTTCCCCCTCTTTTTAAGACAGATCAAAATAAAACGCCCAATGTGTGGTTGGGTTTAAATCGGCGGATGAGTTCAGGGTGAACATTGAACAATTAAAAGGAAAAGGCATTGCCTCTCACGCCCAACAAAAGAGCTAGGAGTCTGTCGGACTTAGGTGATCGTCACGAGAGAAAGCCATTTTGAGACCATTTTTTCGATCATTTGAGGCGAATATTGAGCAT
>WFQP01000109.1 GCA_015487015.1 Thiomicrorhabdus sp. | reverse complement strand
TTTCAACGGGCAAGTAGCACAAACTTCCTGAACCTTTATAAACTTGAGTGGGTCTAAAAATCTTATTGTCTTGCAACTGCTCGCGCCAATGCGCCATCCACCCCGCTGAACGTGCTACGGCAAATATGGGGGTAAAAATACCAACATCAAAGCCCATCTCTTTATACAGAATACCCGAATAGAAATCGACATTGGGGTAAACCCCTTTATGTCCTAATAGCTCTTCGCATATTTTTTCCACTTCCAATGCCGTTTGAAAAATCGTACTCAACTCTTCCGATTTTTCTTTCAACAAGGCCGAAGAGAGTTTTTGCAAAATCGTGGCACGTGGATCTTTGGTTTTATACTCTCGATGTCCCATGCCCCAAATGACTTTTTTATTGGCCAAACGGTCTTCAATGTAAGCGCGTGCATTCTCAGGCGCGCCAATTTCTTCAAGCATCTCAATCACTTTTTGGTTTGCGCCACCATGCAATGGCCCCGATAAAGAGGCAATAGCCGAAGAGATCACGGAACAGGGGTTTGCCAAGGTAGATCCAGTTACCATCGTAGTAAATGTAGAAGCGTTAATGGTGTGTTCTGCATGTAAAATCAAAATGGCATCTAATAAACGCGCCCAATTTGCATCGGGCTCTTCACCTGTCACCATATATAAAAAGTTTTCGGCATAGGTTAAATCTTTACGCGGTTCAATGGGGTCATAGCCATTACGCATGTGCTCCCACATGGCCACTAGCGTTCCCATGTGGGCAATAATTTTAACGGTTACATCGTTAATATAACCTTCATTTTCTGTGCCACCCTTCATGTACTCGGTACTTGGGTAAAAGCTCGCCAAGCTCGCCACGACCACCTGCAACATGTGCATTGGGTGGGTTGTGGGCGGTAAGTTTTTCATGATTTCACGAATGTTATATTTAACCCGTCGATTCTCTCTTAACTGCTCATCAAACCGCGCCAGCTCTTCCGCCGTTGGCAAATCGCCAAATAGCAACAGTAACGTTGTCTCTTCAAACGAGGAGAATTCCGCCAGTTCTTGAATATCATAACCACGATATGACAAGATTCCTTTTTGGCCATCAATACAAGATATTTTTGATTCCGTTACGGGAATCCCTGCTAAACCGGGAATATATTCCATTATTGCTGTCCTATTTAACTTGTTTAATTTGCTCTAGGAGCTTTACATACGAAGAGGGGGGGGGAAGACATTTTAAACACTAAAAGATGAACCACAACCACATGTGGTGGTTGCATTTGGGTTTTCAATCACAAACCGTGCGCCTTGCAAATCTTCTAGATAATCAATTTTAGCACCCACCAAATATTGAAAGCTCATTGAATC
This sequence comes from Thiomicrorhabdus sp., assembly GCA_015487015.1. Lineage (GTDB taxonomy): Bacteria > Pseudomonadota > Gammaproteobacteria > Thiomicrospirales > Thiomicrospiraceae > Thiomicrorhabdus. The sequence continues at coordinate 39,805 of WFQP01000109.1, read as the reverse complement.
CACTAATAACGTAACACCTTCTTTGGTGACAACCGTATCGTCCTCAGCTTGCTCTTCATCAAACGTAAAGCCATACGAAAAGCCAGAGCAACCACCGCCGGTGATGTACACGCGTAATTTTAAATTTGGATTTTGTTCATCTTCAATTAAACCTTTTACTTTAGCGGCTGCTGCTTCAGTAAAGTCTAATGGTGTTGGAATAGCAGACATTTCTGCCTCCTTATATATAAGAGACCTTCCAAGCCCCTTCATATTAAAAGGGCTTTAAGAAAGCTTTGTATTCGAAAAGTCGTAGTATAACAAAAAACATTTTAAGGAGGCTCAATAACCCTTTAATTAAATTTACTGTTTTGAACCTGATTTTTAAAACAAAACTCGCTAAAATGGAATAATCTTTTTTGTAACACCATTCAGGAACATTCAGAACGCTTATGGAATTTACCCCCCCTTCTACTGAAGCCAATCTTCAAGACACACCTTCTTACCCTCGCTATATTAATAAAGAGATGAGTTTGCTCGAATTTAATCGCCGAGTACTGGCGCAAGCTAAAAAGAGTAATATTCCTCTATTAGAGCGCTTAAAATACCTATGTATCTCCAGTAGTAATATGGATGAGTTTGTCGAGGTGCGTTTGGCTCGGCTGTATGAACTTTCTCGAGAGCCGGGTATGTTAACCACGCCCGATTCACAAGACCCAAAAGTGGTTATTAAAAATTTATTGCAAGCCGCTAAACAGATTGTGGAAGATCAGTACCACACCTTAAATAATATTTTGATTCCAGAACTGGAAAAAGAGCATATTCATTTTTTACGTCGTAACCACTGGACTGAACAGCACGATCAGTGGATTACCCAGTTTTTTTCCGAATCCTTGCAGCCCGTATTAAGTGCGGTGGGACTCGATCCTTCCCACCCTTTTCCAAGAGTATTAAATAAAAGCTTAAATTTTATTGTTTCACTGGAAGGAAAGGATGCCTTTGGACGCTCCAATGGCTTAGCAATTGTGCCTGTTCCCCGATCTCTGCCACGTGTTGTCAAGCTACCGCCCGAAGCCACCGAAGGTGAAAATGATTTCGTCTTTCTCTCCTCCATTTTACACGCCAATGTTTCCCGCCTATTTCCGGGTATGACGGTTACCGGCTGTTATCAATTTAGGGTTACTCGTAATACAAATTTGGTCATTGATGAAGAGGAAGTGGAAGACTTAATGAGCGCCCTTCGAGGAGAGCTTTCTGCTCGTCAATACGGTGGTAGCATTCGCTTGGAAGTCGCCGATAACTGCCCACGTAATATTATTGACTATCTACTCGACCGCTTTCAACTTGATGAAAATGCTCTTTTCCAAGTCAACGGCCCCGTTAACCTGCACCGTTTAAATGCAGTACCCGATATGGCCAATCGTTCAGACTTATTATTCCCCCCCTATGCGCCCAAAAAAATGAACACCAAGCGCAAATCTAAAAGCCCGTTTAGACTGTTCAAACGCCAAGACATTGCTGAGACATTGTTTGATAAAATTCGTCACAAAGACATTTTACTGCACCACCCTTACGATGCCTTTACGCCTGTCATCGATTTTTTACAACAAGCAGCGACCGACCCGAATGTATTAGCAATTCGTATGACGCTGTATCGAACCGGCGAACACTCTAAAATTATTAAAGCATTAGAACGTGCCGCACAAAATGGTAAAGAAGTCACCGCGGTGGTTGAGTTACGTGCTCGCTTTGATGAAGACAACAATATTATTCAAGCCATGCGCTTACAAGATGCGGGGGTTCATGTTGTTTACGGAGTGGTTGGCTATAAAACCCACGCTAAAATGATTTTAGTCATTCGACGAGAAGGCGATAAAATCCAACGCTATACACACTTAGGCACAGGAAATTACCACCACATAACCACCCGTTTTTATACCGACTTTGGACTGCTCACCGCCAACCCCGAAATAGGCCAAGATGCCTCTAAAATATTTCAGCAATTGACCAGCCTAGGCGATACCAAAGACCTCGATGTACTCTTGCAATCACCGTTTACGTTACAGTCCAGCATGATTGAAAAAATTCAACGCGAAGCTCATAATGCTCGCCTTGGAAAACCAGCGCGTATTATTGCTAAAATGAACGGTCTCGAAGAGGTCTCTATTATTGATGCGCTGTACGAAGCCTCACAAGCGGGCGTTAAAATTGACCTAATTGTGCGAGGCATTTGCAGTCTAAGACCCGGTGTGTTGGGGCTTTCTGAAAATATTACCGTTACCTCCATTATTGGGCGTTTTTTAGAGCACCATCGAGTCTATTATTTTTTAAACACTGAGGGTCAAGCGGAGCTATACGGCTCCAGTGCCGACTGGATGAGACGCAATTTATGGGCGCGTGTTGAGACTTGCTTTCCTGTTATGGACCCCGACTGCTTTCAACAAGTATACGAAGAGGGGTTAATTATCTATCTAAAAGATAATACTGGTGCATGGCTGCTGCAACCCGATGGCAGCTACCAGCCAAAGCAGGATAACCTTCCTCCTTTTAATGCACAGCAAACCCTTATTGAAACCTATACCTCTTGAGCACACATAAAATGGCCAAAAAAATAAACGACACAACAGACTCAGCACCTGCCGATAATTTAGACCAGTCACTGTATGCTGCCATCGATTTAGGTTCCAACAGCTTTCACATGATTATTGCCCGAGAAACACACGGGCAATTTCAAGTCATAGACAAGCATAAAGAGATGATTCGTCTTCGAACGGGGCTGGATAAAGAGGGCAATTTAACTGACAAAGCCTTTCAAGCGGGCATTGAGTGCCTAGAACGCTTTGGGCAACGACTCAAAGGCATTCCAAACAAAAACATTCGTGCTGTTGGCACCAATACCTTACGTAATGCTAAAAACAGCCGTGCATTTTTAAAACAAGGCAAACAAGCTTTAGGGTGCAGTATTAAAATTATCTCTGGCCAAGAAGAGGCTCGCCTGATCTATCTAGGTGTCTCTCATGGCCTGCCCACCAACGATGAGCAACGACTTGTAATGGATATTGGTGGAGGCAGTACCGAATACATTATTGGAAAGCACGCCGAAAACAGCCACCTAAGCAGTACGGAAATGGGATGTATCAGCATTACTCAAGCTTTTTTTAGCAAAGAAAAAGTAACTGAGCAGAGCATGAATGCCGCCATCGCACACTGTCGCCAAATTCTTCGTCCACACCGCAGTAAATTAAATAAGAAAGGCTGGGATACAGCCATTGGTGCATCCGGTTCCATCAAGGCGATTGGGCAAATTATTGAAGTGAATGGTTGGAGTGACTCAGGCATCACCTTAAAAAGCATGCTTAAACTCAATCAAAAACTCATCGATTCTGAGTCTATTCAAACCATTAAACTGAATGGGTTAAAAGAGGAGCGTCGTCCCGTATTTTTAGGTGGGTTAGCCATCTTAATTGCGACCTTTATGGAGCTCAATATTGAGCAAATGCAAATCTCTGCAAATGCGTTACGGGAGGGGTTAATTCTTGATACCTTAGGTCGAGTATACGCCGAAGATGTTCGTGAGATCAGTATTAAAGCCATGCAAAGCTGGATGAGCGTTGATACACAACAAGCGGATTACATCCTTAACACCGCAAATGCGCTTTACAAACAAACCCATAAAACATGGGGGTTGCACACCCCCGATTATGACTTTAAGTGCTTGCTAAAATGGGCCGTCATGTTGCATGAAACGGGTATTGCCATCAGCTATAAACGCTACCAACATCACAGCGCCTACTTAGTTTCTCAATCGGACATGCCTGGCTTTGATCAACAAGAAAAACAGCTGTTAAGCGCATTAATGCTCAACCATCGTGGTAAGTTAGACATCAGTGTTTACAACGACCTAGATGAAAGCATTGCACAAAGCCTCATCTATCTAACCATCCTTCTCAGATTGGCGGTACGTATTCACAGAGGGAGAGATCTTGAGTGTATTGAGCCGAAGCTCACCATCAAAGATGACAATAAAATTTACATTGAATTTGAAAACGACTGGCTGCCCTCCCACCCGTTGACTCAGCTCGATTTAGAAACCGAAGCCAAGCACCTAAATGCGATCAATTTTACATTGACCTGTCAGTGAATTAAAAATACCTTATTACCGCATCCCTTCAATTAGCACGGTTAGCCAAGGTGCGGTGGCTAAAATCGTAACAGCAGACATTAACCCCGCCATTAAACCAATGCCAATTTGAGGTAGTAAGTTATTCTGCTTCAACTCAACGGCCGACATTTGGCGTTCAATAGAACCAAAAAGATCCACCTGGTTCTTTAATAGACTGTTTAGGGTTCGAATTTGTTTAAACAGGAGTTGTTGCTCTTTTTCAATCATCACTCGAGACTTTTTAGACGCCGTATCCACATCTTTTATTTGATTAGCCAACATACCAATCGAGGCATCCATCTGCTTAACCAAGCCCTCTATTGCAATCTTATCTTCTTTTAACCATTCAAAATCAGGGGTCACCATATCCGACATATCAATGTCATTCATCTGATGTCCACTACCAATATTCCCCCCCCCCATGCCTTGTTGACGACGCATCGCCTGCTCTAACAAAACACTTTTGGAGCCAAGTGGCTCAACTTTTCGTAGATCAATTGCCATTTTTTCATACCTCTTCTGTTCACGCCAAGTAGACAAGGACGGATTAAAACACTCAGTCATGCCAATTAATTGACGGTTTAATTCGCTATAATGAATGCTATGCATATAACATGCCAAACTCAGCTGTACGCCATCTAAATAAGGAGTGTTGATTTAAATGAAATACATAGGCGCTCATGTCTCAGCGGCTGGAGGGGTTGAAAATGCACCCATCCGTGCGCATGAAATCGGTGCAACCGCGTTTGCATTTTTCACCAAAAACCAACGTCAATGGCAGGCAAAACCCTTAACAGCGCAGAGCATTGAAGCCTTTAAGAAAAACTGTGAAACCTATGGCTATCAATCGCATCAAATACTGCCTCACGACAGTTATTTAATTAACTTGGGTCATCCTGATATTGATAAACGTCAAAAATCACTGGATGCCTTTATTGATGAACTGCAACGCTGTGAACAACTTGGGTTAACCCTGTTAAATTTTCATCCGGGGAGTCATTTACGAGAAATTTCTGAAAAACGTTGTTTAGATTTCATTGCCGAATCCATTAATTTTGCACTCGACCAAACCAACGGCGTAACAGCCGTCATTGAAAATACTGCAGGACAAGGCTCTAATCTAGGTTATCGCCACGAACAGCTCGCTTATCTTATTGAAAAAGTAGAAGATAAAACCCGCATTGGTGTCTGTATTGATACCTGCCATTCCTATGCGGCAGGCTACGATTTAAAAAATGACTATCAAGGTGTCATGGCTGATTTCGAATCGGTGATTGGCTTTCAATATTTAAAAGGCATGCATTTAAATGACTCCAAAGCCGTGCTAGGGCAAAAATTAGACCGTCACCACAGCTTAGGAGAAGGGGAAATAGGCTGGGACTGTTTTAAACAGCTCATGGCAGACCCACGAATTGATAATATCCCCATGACCTTAGAAACCATTGACATGAGTATTTGGCCAGAAGAGATTCAACAATTAAAAAACTTTCTCCCCCCCTCCTAATATTGAGTAAAATATGAATCTAAAACCTTAAAAAGAAGATATTCGACTCCATGGATAAAAATCAATTTATTGAATTCGTAATGCAAACAGGCGTGTTAAAGCTTGGAGAATTCACTCTTAAATCTGGACGCGTTAGCCCCTATTTTTTTAATGCTGGTCTTTTTAATACCGGCGGACAACTCGCCACCCTCGCCACAGGGTATGCACATGCGATCAGTAAATCTAATCTTAATTTTGATGTTCTTTTTGGCCCAGCCTATAAGGGCATTCCTTTAGCAGCCACCACCAGCGTTGCCCTTGCGACACAGTTTAATCAAGATAAACCGTATGCCTTTAATCGCAAAGAAGCAAAAACACATGGCGAAGGTGGCAGCATTGTGGGTCATGCTTTAACGGGAAAAGTGCTGATTATTGATGACGTCATTACCGCAGGAACCGCTATTCGAGAAGCCATCGAGATTATCACTCAAAATGGAGCTACCCCTGCTGGGGTGGTAATTGCTCTGGATCGAATGGAAAAAGGCAACGGTGAACTCTCCGCCATTCAAGAAGTTGAAAAAGAGTTTGGTATTCCTGTCAAAAGCATTATTACCTTAAATGATATTATCAACTACTTAGAACAATCCGATACAGAGTCCAGCCAACACTATTTAAATGCCATGAAAGCTTACCGCTCAAAATATGGTATTGGTTAGTTTAGTGCAACCTTTAAGGGAGGGAATAAATGGCCACTAAACTACGTGAACTCATGTTATTAAGGCACTCAAAATCCGAATGGAAAAATAGTGAATTAGCCGACATTGATCGCCCTCTTTCTGACCGTGGTAAAAAAAATGCATCTAAAATGGGGCGCTGGTTAAAAGAGAACGCCCTCATCCCTGACTTAATTTTAGTCTCCCCTGCCAAAAGAGCACAACAAACCTTACGACGAATATGCAGTGAATTTTCTGTCAACAGTATTACCGTTGATGCACTCTACCTTGCCGATCTTAATACGCTGCTAAAAGTATTATCTGAGGCTCCATCGGCTGAACGTATTATGCTTATTGGGCACAACCCAGGACTCGAAATGCTGTTTGCATTTTTAAATCATGAAGACAGTCAACATACCGAAAATTCAGACAGAGTGACCTTATTTCCAACCACCTCTCTTGCACACTTTATTTTGCCTCAATCTTGGCACACGCTCGAAAAAGGCGATGGCAAACTCATTCAATTTATTCGACCCAAAGATATATAAACCAATATCCAACAACCTATTGAAAAAGACCTAACTAAAAGTGCATAAAACATGCCACTTTAAAGAAAAAAACCAATATAGATAAGCACATGTACCTATATTACGTATAAAACCCCAAAAATCACTCCAAAATTATGATATTATCTGCAGAAATCAAACTAAAAAGGAAAAACTACTTATGAACACTAAACTACTTCCCCTCATTGCTGTACTGTCAGCCGTTTCATTTACTGCTCAAGCAGACGGTCACAACAATACAAATGCTTACGTTACCGATTCTTACGGTAACATCGTTGTAGATTCTTACGGTGCATGTACTCGTTCAATCAACTGGACAGCCGAAACAGCCATCGCAAGTTGTGAAACAACAGACGTTGTTGCAAACACCGCTACCGAAACAGTAACAGAAGAAGTCACAACAAGTGAAGCAGTTGTTGCAACCAATAACGACATTAAAGACAACGGATTACGTGGTTATGCCATCGATACTGATGGAGATGTTGTTCGTGACTCTTGGGGCGCATGTGTTCGCACGATTGAATGGACGCCAGAAACTGAAATTGCCCGTTGTGAAGGCAAAGAAGAAGTAGTCGTTGTAGAAGAAATCATCATTGTTGAGCCAGTCGTTGTCGTTGCACCAGTTGTGGCTCCTGTCGTCGCACCGACTCCCGCCGTTGCTCCAGCAAAGCCAGCTCCAATCCCTACTGTTGCTACGTTTCGTGGGTTCTTTGATACAAACTCAGCAATCCTTAAGCATTCAGCACATGAAGAGCTTGATACCTATGCAAAATTCATGAAAGCTCAACCAAATAGTAAAGTAAAAATTACTGGGCATACAGATTCTCGTGGAGAAGCCAGCTATAACCAGTTACTTTCTGAAAAACGTGCCGATGCGGTCAAAGCATACCTTGTTAATAAAGGGATCTCTGCCAACCGAATGATAGCATCTGGTGAAGGAGAATCTAATCCAACGGCCGATAATAATACACGCGAAGGTCGTGCTCATAACCGCCGTGTTGATGTCGAATTAGTTAAATAAATCGAACTATTCAGTCAGCCCCCTGCCACTCACTTGAGTTAAAGGGGGTTTTTATTTACATCCATACCCCCCATCTAGTGCTCCCTTAAAACCCTCCTCCACTAATTTCATTATAAACATGCCTTGCATTATTTTCTGCCGCCTGGCGAAAGACAGGTCGATCCTGATACATTGATTGATCCAATGATAAAGCATCCTCTAGTGACCCGCCCGCTTCCACAATTTTTTCAATATTTTGATATAAATACACTAAATAATCATACGTCTGTTTTTTTAATGTCACCATACTTGTAGGGGTTCCATGACCCGGCACCATAATCGTATCTTCAGGAATGGTAGACATCATTGCTTCATAAGACTCAATCCATGCCTTAACATTGGTGTATTTAAAAAAAACAGGCATCCGTTCATTAAAGCCTAAGTCACCCGTAAAGAAGACCTTACGAGATGGAACATAAAGACTGGTTGAGGCGGGGGTATGACCGGGGCCAAAATCATACAAATACACTTTTTCTCCCCCCCCTACCTCAATCACCATTTTATCTTCAAAGGTTGTAAATTGATCACTGACATTACGTGCTGATAAGGTGATTTTTTTACCCACACGCTCTGACCACTCGCGCTTTGTTCGATCAAACCCCGCATCAAACTGCTCATTGGCGACTTCACTCGAATAGAGATTTTTTACCCCCACATCCACCCAATAACTGGCACCCAAATAAGCATGCCCTTGATTGTTTTCAACAGCGATCCATTTAACAGGCTTGTCCGTGAGAGCTTTTATTTGTTGATGAAGACTGTACGCTAAGGCCGCATTCGCCCCCGCATTAAAAACAAACACCCCATCTTCAAAAATAATAAAAGACAGATTATTATTTAAACCAAAATTACTCGGATTGTGCCAAATCATACTCCCCACCACGGTATACACTCCGTCGGTGACCTGAATAGCATTCGGGATAGGCAGTACCTCACCAATATACCCCACCTGTTTTTCAGCCTGTTTAACCTCATCCACATAACTTAATAAAGAGTGATTTAAGTCATTACTGTAACTTTTAACCTCTTCAGCATAGGCTTTAAACCCCTCAATATAAGGGTCTTGTATGGCTGGCTCTGATGAAATGCCTTGCGCGGTATATAACGCCACCGTCAGTGCCGTCAAAGCAAATATATTTTTTTTAAAACGCTTCATAACAAATATCCTCTAGTCTTGTTTTTACTAACTTCGATCCAGTATATTCGAATTTTTATGTTCATACACATCAAAAATAGTAATCGCCATAGCAGCAATAACAGGCCCAAAGAACAGACCGATTACACCAAAGTGAATTAATCCAGCAAAGGTAGACAATACCGTCAACAAAGTATGGTTGGCAACCATCAAGCCCTCTCCCGCTTGACCCATTGCTTTCGTCAACTTAGTGATCATAATCGGGCGCACGATATTATCAATAACAAAGCCAGTAATCACCACTCCCCAAAACATGAGTACCAATGCGGCGACAATCTCTCCTTGAGCCAAAGCATACAGTGCTACAGGAATCCAAACCAGTGCCGCTCCCACAATGGGAATAAATGAGGTGACTGCGATTGCCATTCCAATAAACAGCCCAGGTAAACCCAGTGCCCATGAGACTAAAGCAAAAGACACGCCCTGCAATACGGCAATGCCCACAACACTTAAGGTTAAAACACTCGATAAGCTGGCAAAACGTTGCATAATCATGCGGTCATAACGGTTATCAAGCGGCGATAAAATGGCAATGTGCTTCGCAATAGCATGACCATCTCTGTAAAAAAAGAACAGTGCAAACACAGACAAACCAATAAACGCAATAAACGAAGAGGTTGTGCCCACAATACCTTCCAATAAAAAGACGGTGGTCTTCTGAACAAAGGCAATGATTTTTTCTGAGTTAGCTTTAATTTGCTCTAATGCGCTGCTTTGCGCGGCATCACTCAAAGGTAAATAGCCCAGTAAGGTTTGGTTTAATTGCGCTAAGCTTTCTGAGTCTTGCGAGCCAATCCAATGCTGAGCATCCCCATATAACTGCCCCACCTGCAAGCTCACTTCAACCAAAAGATACGTTACAGGTGCAATCACACCAATAAACACCAGTACACTCATAACGGAGGCCGCCACTGTTTCAGAACCGTTAAAATGAGGTAACAAGCCTTCATACAATCGATAACTGGCGGTAGCTAAAATCATTGCAAAAAATAATGCCTCTAAAAAAGGCGAAAATAACCAAATTAAACCTGCCAGTGCCAAAAGCAACAAAATAATTAAAAAACCTTCCTCATAAGGACGATTGTCACGCATAATAAAAACCTCTGATAAACAAACATATTCAAATGAGAGTGTATCTTAATATGAATACCAATATTGAAGAAGTCATTATCCGCCCAGAAGGCTCTCTGCAAATTTTATCCCATCAAGAAGCCACACAGCTCTGTGATTGCTCCGATGAAGGACTGAATGACCTATTAGTGCAGTGTGCTTTGGCGGTATTAAACACTGGCTCTAAAGAGGACAGTAATGACGGGTTACGAGCAAAATTTCCAGACTTTGATATAAAAGTTACCGTGAAAGGTCGTGGCGTACAAGTTACACTCAAAAAACCACCTGCCAGCGCGTTTGTAGACAACCAGCTTATTGTTGGACTCAAAGAACACGTATTTGCGGTAATTCGAGACCTGATCTACACTCGAAATGATATTTTAGAAAACCCACAATTTAACTTAGATGACTCTGCTGGCATTACCAATGCCGTCTTTCATATTGCCCGTAATGCCCAGTTAATGCTTCCAAACTCAGATCCCAATATTGTGGTGTGCTGGGGCGGGCACTCTATCTCTGAAACCGAATACAAGTACAGCAAACACCTAGGATATGAATTAGGGCTGCGTAACTTAGATATTTGCACGGGCTGCGGCCCTGGTGCCATGAAAGGTCCAATGAAAGGCGCTGTTTTGGGGCACGGCAAACAGCGCAATGCCAATGCACGCTATATAGGGCTAACAGAACCCGAAATCATTGCGGCTGAAGCCCCTAACGCAATCGTCAATGAGCTTTGTATCTATCCTGATATTGAGAAGCGCCTTGAAGCCTTTGTGCGCTTAGGACACGGTATTGTAATTTTTCCTGGAGGCCCTGGCACCATGGAGGAGCTGTTGTACTTACTCAGCATTAAGTTACACCCTGACAATAAAGACCTCCCCTTGCCTTTGATTCTAACGGGAAATGAACAGAGCGAAGCCTACTTCGCATCGATTGTTAATTTTATTGATGTCACATTAGGGCCTAAAGCCACTCAACACCTCGAAGTGATTATTAATCACCCTCGAGATGTCGCTACGCGTATGTCTGAAACAATGGTAAAAATTCGTCAAAATCGAAAAGAGAGCAGTGATGCCTATTATTACAACTGGAATTTAAAGCTCACGATGGATCTGCAAACGCCCTTTATTCCAACGCATGAAACCATGTCAAAACTCAATCTACATAAAAACCAACCCATTCATGAACTCTCTAGCCAACTGCGCAAAGCCTTTTCAGGTATCGTAGCGGGTAACGTAAAGCAAGAAGGCGTTAGAGAAATTGAAAAGTATGGGCCTTTTGAACTCAATGGCGATCCAAAAATTATGAAAGCGATGGATCGTTTACTGCAAAGTTTTGTTGAACAAAAACGTATGAAAATTGACGCAAGCAACTATAATCCTTGTTATAAAATTCACTGCTCTTAACATTCGCATTAACGCTCGCTGGAAACCACATGACTTTTGAAGATTTTGACCTAGATGAAATCCTGTTAAACGCCATCAAAAAACAGGCTTATCACAAACCCACCCCCATCCAAGAAGTGGCGATTCCACTGATGCTCGAACGCAAAGATATTCTTGCAGGTGCCGCAACCGGAACAGGAAAAACCGCCGCTTTTGTCATCCCAACCTTACAATACCTACTGGATGAACCTAAGCGTTCCAGCAGGCATCCGCGCGTGCTCATTTTATCCCCCACTCGTGAATTGGCCTTTCAAATTCATAAGGTTGTTAACCAACTTGGCACCTATGGTAATTTTCCTTCCGTTATTATTACCGGAGGCTTTAAACAGAGCCAACAAGCCGAGACGCTCACCAGAGCTTGCGATATTTTAGTCGCGACTCCTGGGCGCTTGGCTAAATTGGTTGAAGATGAACACGTTGACCTCTCCTTTATTGAAATCGTCATTATTGATGAAGCCGATCGAATGCTTGATATGGGGCAAGGCCCAACTGTTCATGCTCTGCTCGAATCCATTCCAACCGACTTTCAGGCAGGACTGTTTTCGGCCACCCTATCAGGAAAAGGTATTGAACATTTTGCAGAAGAAATTTTAGAAGAGCCTGAAGTTGTGCAAGTAGATGCACCCAATCAACAATCAGAGCAAGTACAGCAACTGGTCTATTTAGCCGATAACAAAGCACACAAACAAGCCCTGCTGGCCAGCATTGTACAAGACACCAGCTCTCAAAGCGTCATCGTTTTCTGCAATAAAAAAGACAAAGCCATCGAAGTGACCGAATGGCTGCAATCTCAAAATGTTTCAGCTCAAGTGCTCCATGGAGACTTCATACAAGCCGTTCGACTTGAAAAGCTTAAAAAGTTTAAAAGCAACAAAATTAAAGTTATGGTCGCCACCGATGTGGCAGCACGTGGGCTTGATATGTTGCAAATTACACACGTCATCAACTACGACATCCCTTACCGAGGAGATATTTATATTCACCGAATTGGACGTACTGGACGCGCACAACAAGTGGGCATTGCCATCAACTTAGTTGAGCACCATGACCTTAAAAATTTAGAACGCATTGAATACCACTTACAACAGTCTCTGCCTGTCGAAAAAATTGCAGGGCTTGAACCCAGCTTTACCTTAAAAAGTGTACTCAAAAATAAAAAGAAAAACAAAAAGAAACCAAAAAGAAGTGCTAAGAAAAAGGCTAAGAAGAAATAAGGGTGGGGGGGAAACTTCCCCCCACCTTAAATATTAAGATTTAACTCTATTTGGCATCGTTGAAAGGTAATCAAAGTAATAGTGCGATAAAGCAATCACACCAAATACAGGAGCAAACAACCCCAAAATTGGGAAAGTGCTTAATAGAAAAAACAGCCCTAATACCAAAGTGGGAGACCAAGCCCCTAAACCTTTAATCTCATTAAACATCTTCTCTGGCAAAATAACTTGGCCAACATCGAGCACCAAGGCATACCTAAAAAAGAGAAAACCTAATAACCAGAACCAAACAATATTGACCAGTGGAATAAACAACATCGGGAATGTTAATAAGAACAGTAAAAGTAATAATAAACCAAACTTAAGCATCTTACCCAGCATGCCTAACATGGTTCCGTGTCCTTCATAATCTACATTAGGATAATGCTTATCATGCACGACTTTAACCAAACTATCGGTCATAAACCCAGTAATAATCATCGCAAACAGCAAAATCAAATAACTGCCCAATAATATACCCAAAATACCTGCAACCACCGCAAAGACGGCCGTTACAACCCACAACAACAGCGCACCCACAAACGGAATGGCGCCAATAGTTTGCTCAGCTTCAACACTCCAAGTGGTAACATCCATTACCACTGGATTATGGGTCACAAAATCACTGAATAAGAAGACCCCAAATAGCCCATATCCTAATACAGAGACTAAAATAATAGAGGCCAAGAAAGGAATGAACAGCCGCCATAAAATGGCGGGTTCTTTAAGGTCAGAAAGGGTTTTTAACAGCAGATCAAACATTATTTAATCCAGATAGACTTCACATTCATAAATTCGCGAATGCCTTGTGAAGAGAGCTCACGGCCATAACCCGAATTTTTTACCCCCCCAAATGGCATTCTTTGATCAGAAAAGCTTGGGCTGTTAATAAAGGTTGCTCCCGATTCCATACCCCGAGCAATAGTTTCTGCGGTTGTTAAGTCATCACTCCACACCGAGCCACCCAGCCCGTAATTGATAGAGTTAGCAATGCCTAACGCATGCGCTGGTTCCGTTGCCGAGAACACCATAGCCACCGGACCAAAAAACTCTTCACTGTATGCTGGCATATTACTAGTAATGCCCGTTAAAATAGTCGGCGCGTAATAACTTCCAGGGCGGTCTAGCTGATAGCCACCTGTAACAAGGGTTGCCCCCATTTCAACCGCTTTCACTACCTGCTCATGCATCTCTTCTAATAAATCTTGACGAGACATCGGTGCCAAGGTTGTGCTGGCATCCATCGGATCTCCCGCAACAAACTTCTCTTCAATCGCTGTTTTAAAGCCTTCAACAAACTCTTCAAAACGACTCTCATCCACAATAAATCGTTTCGCAGCGATACAGCTTTGACCCATATTTAAAAAACGACCAGCCACCGCGCCGTCAATGGCGGCTTTCATATTAGCACTGTCGAGTACGATAAAGGCATCCGCCCCACCCAACTCTAACACCGTTTTTTTAAGCTCTGAACCCGCTACACTGGCTACCTTTCGTCCAGCATTTTCACTACCCGTTAAAGTCACCGCTCTAACGGCAGGATGGCGAATCACACTTTCAACCATACGAGCACCAATCATAAGCGTGGTAAAAATATTTTCAGGAAAGCCCGCTTTTCTAAAGACTTCTTCTAGCGCTAACGCACACTGCGGTACATTGGATGCGTGCTTTAATATAGCAATGTTTCCAGCCACTAACGCAGGTGCCGCAAAACGAAACACTTGCCAAAAAGGGTAATTCCAAGGCATCACGGCTAACACAACCCCTAGCGGCTGGTAGTTCACATAACTTTTAGAGCCATCGGTTTCCACCAGTTCATCTGCCAAAAATTCAGGCCCTTTTTCCGCGTAATAGTCACAGACCTTGGCACATTTTTCAATTTCACCTTGTGCTTCAATAAAGGTTTTACCCATTTCCAGTGAAATCAATTCAGCCAACTTATCACTGTCGTCTCTAAGCACATCTGCAACGCGCTTGATCATCGTACAACGGTCTTCAATAGGGGTCAGCTGAGACCACTCTTTAAACTGATAGCCAGCTTGGGTAACCACATCATCTAAGGTGGCTTGATCCCAGGTTTCAAACGTACCTAATAACTCACCGTTTGCTGGATTAATGGATTCCATTGCCATGAACTGCTCCTTGTTAAATAAAAAAAAAGGGGGGGGGGAAAAATTATTGATTAATTATAAAATAGCCTGTTGTGCCCAAGCGTTTGACAACATAAATCGCTCAGATAGCTCTAAAATGCCCAACTGTTCAAATTTAAGCTGACTGGATGACGCATCGAGTTGCTCGATTTGCTCAACAACCGACAGTGCTTCACCCATTACACCACTGCGCTGAACCAAAGCCGCTTTAATTTCATTCGATAGAGGCATCTCCATCACAATGTCTTCCAGAGCCACTTTAAAAAAAGCACCTAAACTTGAGAACAAGCCCACTAAAAAAAAGCTCTCTTTATCCTTGGTATACTCCGTATCAGATGCCAAACGTTCACAAAATTTAGCACGCGCTAACGAACTGGTCAATAACTCTTTAGGAACACCTTCCATGTTCGACAACATTAACGTATTGACCCAAAATTTTAAACGATTTAAGCCTAAATACTTTAAGGCATCCGAAATACGTTCAACTCGAATTGGAATCATGGCCGCTGGATTATTGATGGCTTCTAATAACTTATAACTCAAGGTAACGTCTTGGCTAATAAGACTTGATAACTCTTGAAAACGGGTAGATGGCTCATTAATTTTAGCCAACAACTGCAACAAAATAAGACGATTTCCAGACAGTTTTTTACCGTTAATGATGGTTGGATTATTAAAAAAATACCCTTGAAAGTAATCAAAACCTAAGGTTTTTAACATCTGAAATTGCGCTTCAGTCTCCACTTTTTGTGCAATGACTTTAATCCCTTTTTGATGCAATGCATCAACCGTAGATTTAAGCTCCAAGCCATCTTTACCACACACATCTATTTTGACGTAATCACTGATACTCGCCAGTTTAGTACAAGTCTTCGAATCAATAAACTCGTCTAATACAATACTGGATCCTAACTGCTTTAACTCTTTTAAACTCCTAAGAAGAGGCGCATTGCCTAAGGTGCTACTGGAAATTTCTAACATCAGGGGGTGCAGCGCATCAAAACGGGGTAAAAACTCTTTACGTATCATTTGACTGGGTAGGTGCACCATCGCCGCATGGTTTCCCACAATGGCTTGAAACCCTATCGCCTCTTGAATCTTCGCAATTAAAGACTGTGTGGCTTGTAATGTGGCTTCACCAGAAGGGGTTAGGCCTTGATAAAACTGTAAACTATACGCAAATACATTCATGTAACGATCTAGAACGGGCTGTCGACCAATAAAGACTTCTGACATACTTTTATTATCCTAAAAATCCCGTAATGATTCCGCTAACCACTAAAAAATAGGGGAGGGGGGGGAAGAAATTTGTAAATTACACTTGCCCTTATCCTGACATATAACGAAAAAGACACTTCAAATCATACACCATAAAAAAAGAATACACTAAGAGAATCTATAAGCGTAGCACTTAAAGGAGCCTCTAAATAAGTATTCTATCCCTAGCATTCCCTATTGAATCGTTGTAATATTTTTAATCCTAATTTAAGTTAATCGTTCAAAAGAGTCTATGTGAAATATTTCATTTTTAAAGACCCCCTAAACTTATCCCGTAAACAGCTGATCTTGGTCTTCTTATCAAGTTGCCTTGTACTGCTTATCGCCTTTCTGTTTGAAGCCTCACAGCAATACCATACCGCTAAGAGTACCTTTCATGATAACGTTGATAAACTAAGCTTACAGCAACAACAAATTGAAAAACGAACCACTACCTTGCTGAATGCGTTATCTCAATACTATGCCACCAATTCAAGTCAAGCCAACAATGAGTTTGAACACTTTGCCCAAGGACTATACAAACAAAGCTCAACCATTCACTCCATTGGTTTTGCTCCCTATGTACCCAAAAACCAAACCGATATTTTTGAAAAAACACAACTCTTAAAAGGCTTCGAATCCGTTAAAATTCAAGCAAAGGGACTCTTTGAAGAGGAACAGCTAAATACCTCAAATATTACACTTCCTGTCAGTCAAATTATTCCACTTAATGCCGAGCACTTGCCCTTTTTAAGTGAAGACTTATTCAGCTTACCGGGCATTGCGAAACACTTTACCAATACTGTAAAAAATAACCAATCTCATATTGAACTGTTACAGTCCAGCCACACAAAAGAGTTTTACACTCTGAGCTTTAAACCCGTATACCAAAAAGACCCAAATGAACTCACCACTCAAGAGCGATTACAACAAGTCAAAGGGATTGTTTTTATCATTGTGCCCATTGAAGAGGTTATCTTCAAACAAATTACCTCCCTCTTTGCACAAAATAACGTCTTTTTTAAAACCCCACTGGCCATTTTTAACAGTCCCTTGTTTAGTCAAATGACCTACCACCAGCATACTGAAAATCCTTTATTATATTTGATGGAATTTCACCTTTACTCGCCCTTCTCTCTTATTTCAAATCAGCCTCAAACACAGCTAAATTTAGAGCAGCACTGGTACTTAACAAATTTAGACATTAAATCTCTAATTATTACACTGTACATCGCGTTGGCAAGCTACCTTGCTATTATTCTATTTTCAATCATGGTGTACCGCCACACTCGACACTTACAGCAAACGCAAACACGACTGACATGTATTATTGCCACCTCACAAGAAGCCGTTATTGTGACCAATAAAGAAGGGATTATTAAAATATGGAACCCTACAGCCATTCAACTTTTTGGTTACTCAGAAAAAGAAGCCCTCAATCAATCTATTATAAAACTCATTTTTGATCAAACAAAATACCCGCTTAAAAAAGGGCTAAAACAGCCGTTTTTAGATGCCTTTGGACTCGAACAAGCAACTTCCAGCCATCTAAAACAAGAGATGCAGCTCATTACACGTACGTATAAAAATATTATCGCCGAAGTCGCCACGTCCATTATTAACAACCCCAAAAATATAAATGATATTGAAGTCAGTTTTTTTATTAAAGACATCACCTATCAACGTAAAACGGAAGCTGAAATTAAGCAATTAGCCTATTTTGATCCTCTCACGCACTTAGAAAACCGAACCTACTTTAAAAGCCAAGTTGAAAAAATCATTCAATATAAACAGCCGCACTCTTTTGCGATTCTCTTTTTAGACTTAGATGGCTTTAAACAAGTAAATGACTCATTAGGACACAGTGTCGGAGACGAACTCCTCATTGTCATTGCAAAAAGAATTGTCAACGCCTTAAGACAATCCAAGCACCCCACACATATCTGCCGTTTTGGTGGCGATGAGTTTGTCTTAATGCTGGGTGGCGCCTCCGAAGAGCAGGCGGCACAAATTTCACTACGCCTATTAAAGACACTTGAGCGCCTTGTAAAGCTTAAAAATGATGAGTTAAAAATTTCGGGCAGCATTGGTGTAGCTCTATACCCCACACATGGCCACGATGTAGATACCCTGCTACGACATGCTGATACCGCCATGTACCAATCTAAGGGTTTAGGAAAGAATACCTTTTCTATTTACAATAATATTATGGAAGAGCGTCTCTCCCAACGCCTCTTACTCGAAAAAAATCTCAGAAATGCGATATTACATAATGAGTTTTCATTGGTATACCAACCTAAACTTGATGTTCAAACAGGCGAAATTACTGGCGTAGAAGCTCTTATTCGTTGGAATAATCCAACGCTTGGTTTTGTCCCCCCCGATCAATTTATTTTCATTGCAGAAGAGAGCAACCTCATTATTGAAATTGGCAACTGGGTAGCACAAAGCGCCATTCAACAACTTAGCCTATGGAAAAACAGCCCACACAAAGCCTTACATATAGCTATTAACGTCAGTAGCCAGCAACTTCAGCACCCTGATTTTTTGCTCTCAATCAGCCAAATGATGAAACAAGAAAATCTGCCAACTAATTTATTAGAAATAGAGCTCACTGAACGGACAATCATGTCAAATGCCGAAGAGAATATTATTCGATTTAATGAAATTCGTAATCAAGGGTTTGAATTATCGGTGGATGATTTTGGAACAGGTTACTCATCACTCAACTATTTAAAAAAGTTTCCGCTCAGTATTATTAAAATTGATAAAAGTTTTATTGATGGACTTCCCATGAATGAAGACGATATCAGTATTGCTAAGGCCATTTTGAGTTTATCACACAACCTCAATATGAAAGTTGTTGCAGAAGGTGTTGAAACCGCTGAACAACTTAAATTTTTAAAAACCTTAGACTGTAACCTCGCGCAAGGCTATTACATCAGCCGGCCTCTTTCACCCCAAAAACTTGAAAACTGGCTGAACAATAATAACCATAATTTCTACACAAAAACATGAAGTCTTATAACCCGCTTTTCTGGCTATTAATTGGCCTAGTACGGTTTTATCAGCTCTTCATTAGCCCTGTCATTGGCCCACGATGTCGTTTTTATCCCTCCTGCTCTCACTACACTATTGAAGCCATCAAACTGCACGGAGTACTCAAAGGCGGCTGGCTTGCCATCAAACGTATTGCACGGTGTCACCCTAAAAACCCTGGAGGGGTTGATCCCGTACCCCCTTGCACACACTCGTCTTGTGCAACAGAGGATTCCAAATCCAACACGCAAACAAAAAAAAAGGGCAAGAAATAAATTTCTCCCCCCCCTTATCGGTTTAGCCTCAAAACATTATTAGGTTTAAGGCAATAATGCCACTTGATTTAAGCCTAAACGTTCATCCAATCCAAATAAAATATTCATATTTTGAACCGCTTGACCCGCCGCCCCTTTGACTAAATTATCAATAACAGAAGTAATCACCACCTTACTTCCTCCCGCAGGACGATAAATAGCCATACGGCACATATTAGAGCCCTTCACCATTCGAGTCTCAGGTACACTGCCCGCTGGCATCACATCTACAAACGGTTCAGACGCATACGCTTCTTCATATAAACGTTGAATCACCTCTTGTGAGGTATTCTCTTTTAAGGTCACATAAATGGTGGATTCCATGCCTCGAACCATCGGAACTAAATGCGGTACAAAGGTTAAATCAACCGATTCACCAGTAATATCTACCATTTTTTCAGCCATTTCAGGCTGATGACGATGCCCGTTCACACCATACGCCTTAAAACTTTCACTCATTTCGGCTGCCAACATCGCAACATTCGCCCCTTTTCCAGCACCACTCACCCCCGACTTGCCATCTGCGATAATCGAATTTTTCTCCACTAACCCTGCTTTAAGCAGCGGTAAAATTCCAAGTAAAATACTGGTAGGATAACATCCTGGATTGGCAATAATAGAAGCCTTTTGAATGCGCTCTCGATAGTACTCAGGCAAGCCATACGCCACCTTAGGCATTAAGGCTGCTCCCGAATGCGTCATGCCATACCACTGCTCCCATACCGCCAAATCTTCAATTCGAAAATCAGCAGCCAAATCAATGACCTTCACGCCCGCTTCAATTAATTCAAGCGCCATGCTCATCGCGACGCCGTGCGGGGTTGCAA
The DNA here is from genome assembly GCA_015487015.1 of Thiomicrorhabdus sp. Taxonomy (GTDB): domain Bacteria; phylum Pseudomonadota; class Gammaproteobacteria; order Thiomicrospirales; family Thiomicrospiraceae; genus Thiomicrorhabdus. Next base: position 19,252 of record WFQP01000109.1, on the reverse strand, counting down.
AAAAGACCACGTCACAGGTTTTTAACGCGTCAATATCGGGCACTGAAAACTGTAAATCGTAAATACCACGTAAATTAGGGTACATATCCGCAACCGACACCCCTTTTTCACTTCGAGAGGTAATCATCTTTACATGAGCCGAAGGGTGATTGGCAAGCGTTCGTAATAGCTCGACACCGGTATAGCCTGTTCCGCCTACAATGCCTACTTGAACCCCTTGATTATTCGTCTGCATACTCTGTCCTCAAGACCTTATTCAAGCCTATTTACTATTTAATATTAAGATAACCACTATTCTAAATAAAAAGACCACGTTTTACGAATATTCAGCCATAAAAAAAGCCCGTAAAAACGGGCTTTTTCAGTGAAACAAGTGGTTCGGTATGATTTACATCATTCCGCCCATGCCTCCCATTCCGCCAGCTCCGGCATCAGGCGCACCGTCTTCTTTAGGAATGTCTGCAATGGCCGCACCAGTTGTTAACACAAGTCCAGCAACTGAGGCTGCATTTTGAAGTGCAGAACGTGTTACTTTAGCAGGATCAATAATTCCCGCTTCAATCATATTACAGTACTCTTCGGTTGAAGCATTGAAACCAAAGTCATCTTTACCTTCTTTAACTTTATTTACAATAACAGACCCTTCTAAACCACAGTTTGATGCAATTTGACGAAGCGGCTCTTCCATCGCACGCAAGGCAATTTGAACCCCTACATTTTGATCGCTGTTAATCCCTTCAACGTTCACTAAAGAGATCGCACGAAGCAACGCAACACCGCCCCCTGCAATAATCCCTTCTTGAACCGCTGCACGGGTTGCATGAAGCGCATCGTCAACACGATCTTTCTTCTCCTTCATTTCCATCTCAGTGGCTGCACCCAACTTAAGAACCGCAACACCACCAGAAAGTTTAGCAAGACGCTCTTGTAACTTCTCAGAATCATAATCCGATGTAGACGTTTCAATTTGTGCTTTAATTTGAGCACAACGACCCTCAATGTCCTCTTTTGAACCGGTACCATCAATTAACTTAGTTGAATCTTTACCAACTACAGCAGAGTGTACATCGCCTAATAAGTCTAGTGTAATCTCTTCTAATGAGATACCAACCTCTTCAGAGATAACCGTTGCACCCGTTAACACGGCAATATCTTGTAACATTGCTTTACGACGCTCACCAAATCCAGGGGCTTTAACCGCAGCTACTTTTAATACACCACGCATGTTATTAATCACCAATGTAGCCAATGCTTCACCGTCTACATCTTCTGCAATAATCAATAACGGACGACCTGCTTTAGAAACGGCTTCTAATGTCGGCAACAACTCACGCATGTTTGAGATTTTTTTGTCGTATAACAAGACAAATGGCTTATCAAGTTCAACAAGCATTTTTTCTTGGTTCGTTACAAAGTAAGGCGACAAATAACCACGATCAAACTCCATCCCTTCAACCACGACTAACTCATCCTTCAAAGAAGAGCCTTCTTCAACGGTAATCACACCTTCCGTAGTCACTCTCTCCATCGCTTCGGCAATCATTTTTCCAATCGCCGTATCAGAGTTCGCAGAGATCGTGCCCACTTGTGCAATCGCGTCTGAGGTATTACAAGGTTGTGCCATTTTTTTAATTTCTTCGACTACCGCATCAACGGCCAAATGAATTCCTCGATTCAAATCCATAGGATTCATTCCAGCAGCAACCGACTTCATGCCCTCTTTTACAATAGACTGAGCCAATACCGTTGCCGTTGTTGTTCCATCACCCGCCACATCATTCGTTTGAGAAGCGACTTCTTTAACCATTTGTGCACCCATATTCATGAACTTATCTTCCAGCTCAATCTCACGTGCAACGGTTACACCATCTTTAGTCACCACTGGCGCACCAAATGATCTTTCTAATACAACATTACGACCTTTTGGCCCTAAAGTAACTTTAACGGCATCCGCAAGAACATTAATTCCTTCAACCATTTTTTCACGTGCATCAATACCAAATCTGACGTCTTTTGCCATTTTATTCTTCCTCTAAATTTTTTTAATCGCACATTCAAGTGTGCTCATTCATTTCAGTAACATTAATTTAATCAATAATTGCGATAATGTCATCTTCACGCATTACGGTGAACTCTTCACCTTTATCATCACTCACTTCTTGACCAGAGTACTGACCAAAGATAACTTTATTACCAACCGTAACCGTCATCGCAATAATGGTTCCATCTGTAGACGCTTTTCCAGGACCGACCGCAACCACTTCACCTACATTCTGTTGCTCTTTTGCTGAACCCGGTAATAAAATACCGCCAGCTGACTCTTTTTTCTCTTCTACGCGACGAATAACAACACGGTCTTGTAATGGTTTAATGTTCATGATTTCTCCTAAAAAATAAATAGATTGATTTGCATACAGTAACCAACATGGTTTAGCACTCTATACGCCTGAGTGCTAAATATTTTAGTCATCTATATTTCACTGTCAACTAAATAGGGATGATTTATGTCGATTCAAGCTTTTTTGGAAATAAAAAATAAAGATCTTCACCTTTATGAAAAAGGTGAAGCAAGGGGGGGGAAATAACCAGAATGCTTACGTGAGGACTGTTTTATCCACCTCCTGCTCCGTATTCGGGTTTTCAACCGCTTCATTATCTATCTTTTGTTGTGACGCATACTCTGACAAACGCTCATGAAATGATTGTACGCGCTCCAACCAACCCGAACGTGAGTCTTGATCTGGAAAACGCTGTGCCGTTACATCACTCATGAGCTCATCAAATACTTTTTGTGATTCAACAAATTGAGCATCTAGTTTTTCAATCGCCGCTTGCCATTGCGTAAGGTAAGGCGGTAAATCAGATATACTCCCCCCACTACTCTCATTGGTTTCTTGAACCGTATCGTACTCTGCCAACGCTGCTTGTTGATAACTGACTGCTCGACTTTCCGTTTGCGTTAAATTAAGCTGAAAGCTTTGCAGCTGTCCAAAATCAATATCCAACTCCACGGCTTGCTCCAATGCTTTTTCAATATCACCCTCAAAAAAACTATTGGCCAGATTGTCTACCTGTTCAAATACATCAAAAATAGCTTTCAACTCATCTTCATTTAAATCGCCACTCACCGAAAATGCAAATCGCTCTTCAAAGGCCGTTGATTCCATTGCCTCTTTGCTTTCAAAATAACGAACACCACTTGGGTCTGCCACCGCCGCCTGCTCTGAACGATACGACTGATATTCAGAGTACAGCTGTCTAAAATCAATGGATACCGTATCGCCTTCACGCGTTGTTAACTGCAAACTCATGCTTTCACTGTACTGATACGAAGCTTCCACACCTGTCATCTGAGCCGCTGCCATACGCCCCTGTTCGGTTGGCAAAAATTGATCCTTGGGAATATCCTTATTATTTAATCCTGCACGTACCAAATCAGGGGCACCCAAAATAGATTTATCACCTTTACTGTCTGTCTTAGCATCAGGGTTAAACAGCTGTTTAACCAACGTTGAATCTTGAGAAATGGTATTAGAAGACATGCTGAAACCCCTTTTTTAATTATTCAATCATATTACCCTAATCTTCGGATAAAGATCTTTTCAAGAATGGATAAACTAAACTATCGGCCAATGATTAAAAAACTATAGTGCTTCGAACAATAAATATGAAAAGAGTGTGAACAAAAATTAGAAACATGCCTCCACTTTTATTTCGCACGTTTACTCATTATTTAAAGCCCTCCTAGCAGCAAATTAAGAACATTTTTTATAACCACATACCAACATATCAGCTATAGTACGCATCAAGCAAGCACTTTAACTGAAAAAATATATATTCAACAACAATCGTTAGATTTCTTAATGGCTTAGACAGAATTGCACTTAATGTGTGAATTCAAGAAACTTTTTTCTAAATTAAAACCCTTAATTCCCCCCCCCTATCAAAAAGAAGAGGGAGTATTTTTGATATCGCGTATAATATTGCTTATCTTTTTTATCACAGTAAAAGCGAACCTATTATGAATTCAGTCATCTGTTTTATTGGCGCAGGCAACATGGCCAAAAGTTTAATTGGCGGTCTCATTGCCAGTGGTTATAACAAAGAAAAAATCATTGCAGCTGATCCCTCATCCGAACAGTGCGCTGCCCTAACCCAAGCATTGGGTATTCAGTGTTATGAAGACAATCAGCATGCGATTGAACAATCGGATATTGTTGTGCTTGCCGTTAAGCCACAAGTTCTACAAACGGTTTGCAACAGCATTCAAAACAGTATTCAAGCCGCACCTAAACTGATCATCTCCGTTGCTGCAGGCATTCGTACTCAGGACATGGATCGCTGGTTAGGCGGGAATGTCGCTATCGTGAGAGCGATGCCAAATACCCCCTCACTCGTACAAACGGGTGCGGCGGGGTTATTTGCCAATGCGTTGGTGTCTGCCGAACAAAAAGAGCAAGCCGAACATATTTTACGTGCAGCAGGCTTAACCATTTGGGTTGATCAAGAAGCCCAATTGGATATTGTGACCGCCCTATCTGGCAGTGGCCCAGCTTACTATTTTTTGTTTATGGAGGCCATGGAGCAAGCCGCTATTAAAATGGGCTTGGATGCTCAAACCGCTCACCTACTCACCATGCAAACCGCGTTAGGCTCGGCCAAAATGGTAATGGAGAGCAAACAAAACTGTGTCACACTTCGTGAAAATGTTACATCACCCAATGGCACAACAGAGCAAGCGATCAACAGCTTTGAATACTCCAATATTCGACAAACAGTAGAAAAAGCGATGAATGCGGCACAAAAACGTGCAATTGAAATTGGTAATGAACTCGGAGGACACTCGTAATGGATGCACCCATTGGTCAAGGCGGACTATTTTTATTGCAATTTGTAACAGGCATTGTCATTTTTATGTTGATGTTGCGTTTTTTATTACGAGCAACCCATGCCGACTGGCGTAACCCTATTGTGACCTTTACTGCCAAAGTCACCAATCCGTTGTGCGCACCCTTCAATATGATTTTCCCTTTAAAAGGGCGCTGGGATTGGTCAGCACTGAGCACGGCCATTATAGTACAAGCCCTGTTTGTCATCGCAATTGGCTATTTAACAGGCAAAGCCTTTGGGGTTGCATTTATCACCTTAGCCGCCACCACTGAAATTATGAACCAACTGTTAGACATGCTCTTCTGGTTAATTATTATTCAAGCCGTTTTAAGCTGGGTGGCTCCAAGCTACAACCCAAACACAGCGATTTTTGAACAAATTACTCGCCCAATACTCGCCCCTTTTCAACGCGTTATTCCCCCCATCGGTGGAATAGACCTCTCACCCATTGCAGCCATACTCGCCATCAAGCTCTTTCAAATTGTGGTAGTAGGCAGTATTTCTGGGTTTGCTCAAAGCATGATAGGGTAAATTTAGTATGGCTCAAACACTCGGTGTCATTACCCCCCAAGTTATGCAAGTTGAAACACCCCTAACACTCTCCAGTGGCGCAGTACTGCCTCGCTATGACCTTACCTATGAAACCTACGGTCAATTAAATGAGGATGCAAGCAATGCCATACTGGTTTGTCATGCACTCAGTGGCGACCATCATGTTGCTGGGCTGGATGCGGACAACAAACCGGGCTGGTGGGACAGCTACATTGGCCCAGGAAAACCTGTAGATACTAATCATTTTTTTGTGGTGTGCTCCAATAATTTAGGAGGGTGCCGAGGTAGTACAGGGCCAGCCAGTTTGAACCCAGAAACAGGTAAAGTGTATGGCCCCGATTTTCCAATTGCAACCTGTAAAGACTGGGTTAACAGTCAATATGAACTGCAAAAACACCTAAAAATACCCCAATGGGCCGCCTTAATTGGTGGCTCAATGGGTGGAATGCAAGTACTACAATGGGCGATGGACTATCCCGATCAACTGCGACACGCCTTAGTGATTGCCGCAGCCCCTAAACTGTCCGCTCAAAATATCGCCTTTAATGTCGTCGCTCGTCGTGCCATTATGAGTGACCCCGACTTCCATGAAGGGCGTTTTTTAGAACACAATACCACCCCAAAACAAGGATTGGCACAAGCCAGAATGCTCGGTCATCTAACCTATTTATCGGATGATTTAATGGGAACAAAGTTTGGGCGTGAGCGTCGCGAAGATGCATTAAAATACAACTACGAAGTCGAGTTTCAAATTGAAAGTTATTTAAACTATCAAGGTGAAAAATTTGCGACCAAACAAAATTTTGATGCCAACACCTACCTGCTAATGACCAAAGCTCTGGACTATTTTGATCCTGCCGCAGAATTTGACCACGATCTATCTAAAGCCCTCGCCTGTGCAACCGCCAAGTTTTTAGTGGTGTCTTTCACCAGTGACTGGCGTTTCTCACCAGAACGCTCACATGAAATCGTAAAAGCCCTACTCGATAACGATACCGATGTCTGTTATGCCGAAATTACGTCAGAGCACGGACACGATGCATTTTTACTGCCAAACGAACACTATGAAGGTATTTTTCGTGCTTACATGAAACGCGTATTAAAAGACATACCTTCTCAACATGATGAGACCAAAAAATGAGTCAACTCACCCCTGAATTTAAACTCATCTCAGAATGGATCACCCCCAACAGTCGTGTATTAGACTTAGGTTGCGGCGATGGTCAACTGCTCAAGCACCTTATTGATACCTATAATGTCACAGGGTACGGCATGGAGATTGATCCACATAAAAATATTCAAGCGATTGAAAAAGGGTTGAATGTTATTCAAAGTGACCTCAATAGTCATGATCTAGCTGACTACTTTGACCCCAATTCGTTTGACTACATCATTATGACGCAAGCGCTTCAAGTCGTCAGTCGACCCGACCAACTGCTTGAAGACATGTTAACCATAGGTAAACAGATCATTGTAACCTTCCCCAACTTTGGCCACTGGCGTAACCGCGCCCAACTACTATTAACAGGCCGCATGCCTCAAACAGATACCCTGCCCTACCACTGGTTTGATACCCCCAATATTCACATGTGTACCTTTAAAGATTTTGAAACACTTTGTGAAGATAAAAATATTGAAATCATTGCTCGTACCGTTGTCAATACCGAACATCGTAGTAGCTTAGGCATGAGAATCGCACCCAATTGGCTCGGTGAAGTGGCTTTGTATAAGGTTCAAAAGAAATAAAAAAAGAAGGGGAGGGGGGAAGAAATTCTTCTAGTGTATTAAATACTAAATAAACTATAACTCCCCCCCTATTCAGCTATTTGAACTCTTATCCTAAATTTGTTATTCTATATGCAAATAATAACAATTATCATTTAGAGTCAAAGTTCACATGCCTCAACTCAAAAAACCTACCGAACACAACCTGCTTTTATCTCAATGTTCTGTGGGACAAATCAGTCAAATTACAGCACTGCTGGGTGACTCTAAAATTAAAATGCGCCTTGTACACTTGGGTTTCCATACAAACAGCGTAGTAGAGTTTGTTTTAAAGTATGGTAAAAACATCGTGGTCAGTGTCGATGGCAGTCGTTTTGCAATGGATCAAAAAATAGCCACCTATATACAAGTGGAACCCCTCTCATGAATAAACAGCCCACCCACACACCCAATGTTCTTGATGCTCGTAAAAAAGCTTCCCCCCCCCCTAAAAAAGTACTTAAAATTGGGTTAATTGGCAATCCTAACTGTGGCAAAACCACACTTTTTAATCGGCTCACTGGCAGCCAGCAAACCACAGGCAATTGGCCAGGCGTTACCGTAAAACAAACGGTTGGTAATTTTGAGTTTAACCAGCATCACTACGATGTGGTTGATCTACCCGGTATTTACAGCTTAGAGCAAACCTCTCACAGTGGCTTGGACGAACAAGTGGCTTGCCAATACCTACAAACCGCCTCACCTGACCTCATTATTAATGTGGTGGATGCGACCAGCCTAGAGCGTCAGCTTTTTCTAACCGCACAACTGCTGCACATGGGACAGCCTGTTGTGGTGGTGCTCAATCGCATGGATCTACTCGGTGAACGTAACCTTCAGATTGACTGTGATAAATTAGCCGAACAACTGGGTTGCCCCGTCATTCCCGTATCCGCCTATTACAACAAGGGTATTGACCTGCTTAAACAACGACTGCCCGAGTTATTAAAGCCGTCTCCTGCCCCCCTCAATTTGCATCTTCCTGATGCTTTGCGTCAATCCGTTCTCCGTCTGCAAAAAATCAGCACAGCCACCAGTTGTTGGCAAGCCCTACAATACTTACTTAGACCTCTCGCCGCACCACAAACAGTACAACAAATATGCCAAGCTGAAAAACAACGATTAGAGGCACTGTTTCAAGAAGACCTCGCACTTATTATTGCGGATTTATACTTTCAATTTGCCCACGATGCTGCCCATGCTTGCCAAATTCATACCGACCAATTTACCCGCAGCACAACCGATCGACTGGATCACTGGTTACTGCACCCCTACTTAGGCATGCCCATTTTTTTAGGCATTATGTACTTAGTTTTTGCGCTTTCCATTACCATGGGCAACGCCTTTTTAGATTTTTTTGATCTCGGAGCACAAGCCTTATTTGTCGATGGGCCCACCGTTTTACTAGAGTCCATTCACGCCCCCAGCTGGCTCATCTCATTTCTAGCACAAGGCATTGGAAGTGGTATTCAAGTCGTAGCCACCTTTATTCCAGTGATTGGCGCACTCTTTTTAATGCTCTCCATTATGGAAGAGACCGGCTATATGCAACGCGCCGCACTGGTTATGGATAATCTCATGCGCCATCTGGGCTTATCAGGGCAAGCCTTTATTCCACTCATCATTGGCTTTGGGTGTAATATTCCAGCCGTATTAGCCACTCGTACCCTACCCAATCAACGGGATCGCATCATGACCTCGATGATGACCCCTTTTATGTCGTGCAGTGCCCGCTTAACCGTATACGTTATGTTTGCAACCGCTTTTTTTACCGAGCATGCTGCACTCATTGTTTTTTCACTGTATTTAGTCGGAATTCTTGCCGCCATTCTTACTGCACTGCTGTTAAAGCACACACTTCTACCCGGTAATGCACCCGCCCTACTTATGGAGTTGCCTATCTACCATAAACCCGCGCTATTGAATGTACTGCTCAGCACACGCAATAAGCTCAAAAGCTTTATTTTAGATGCTGGTAAAATCATCGTAATTGTCGTGCTCGTAATTAACTTTTTTAACAGTCTAGGTACCGATGGCACCTTTGGTAATGAAAACCAACCCCACTCTGTTCTCAGTACTGCCGCAAAATTGGTCACCCCCGTTGTGGAGCCTCTGGGCATTACAGAAGAGAACTGGCCAGCCACCGTTGGGTTAATTACCGGATTATTAGCCAAAGAGGTGGTGGTTGGCTCTCTGGATGCACTGTATCAGAACCAAAGCCCACCCCCCGAAAACTCAGCCCCTTATGACTTTATTCATGCCATGCATACCGCACTGGCCACCATACCTAATAATTTATCCAGCATTGTCAATGACATCACAGATCCACTAGGGCTGCATGCCATTGATAACATTGAAAATAAACTTAAAGTTGCCGAAGACCAAGGCTTTACTCTCTCAACACTGGATAAAATGGTCAACCACTTTGATGGTTACATCGGTGCTTACGCCTATTTATTACTCATACTGCTCTACTTTCCTTGCATTGCCACCTTCAGTGCCATCAAACAAGAGCTGGGTTGGAAGTGGGCGCTGTACAGTGGTGGCTGGAGCATGACTCTCGGCTACAGCGTTGCGGTTGGCTTTTACCAAACGGCCACGTTTAACCAACACCCCACCAGTAGCCTCATTTGGTTAAGCACTCTCACTTCAATCATGATCGCTATTTACCTAACCTTACGCCATCTTGGAAAAAAGAGAGGGGGGGATAAAAATGATTCTGCTCAAACTCAAACGTTATATTAAACAACACCAACGGGTCACTCTAAAAGATATTCAAGCCCACTTCGATCTATCAGAAGAGGCGGCACTAGGTTTACTACACCCCTTGCTGCAACAAGGGCATGTAATCATGGCTAACACAGTCTCTTCTTGCCAAAGCCAAACCTGTACGACAAACTGCGCTCATTCCACGCAAACACCCACCACAACCTATCAATGGAGTTCATCTCCCAAAAAACAAATTTCAATTCCTGTACAGCCTCTTTTACATCCAAAAAACTAAGTGTAAATACCAAATTCACTTCATCTTCATCTATTCTTAATCTTTTTGTCACCTAGATACTCATTTAGCTTTGTTCTAATAAGCCGCAAGGATATTGATCTACTTTAAGGAATCTCTGCATAAGCTATTTTTACCTCTTCCCCCCTCTACTACAGAGGTAAAAAGAGCTTATGCAGAGACTCTTTTATCCAAACAAATAAAAAGCGTTTTGAGACCAAAATTACTTTTAGCCAGCGCTTTACACATACAAAAAATTTACAAGGAACATTCGCTATGAGCCAAGACAATATTGAAACCACTGCCCAAGTTTGCCCAATCAAAGCAGACCGCATTGCACTTGCAAAATCAGCCTATACCACCCGCTTAGTAGATAAAAACACCGTTAAAACCCTATTAAAAGGTAACTGGAAGCCAAAATCGGGTGATTTAGTACTGGCGCGTGTTGAAAGAATTGGTCATCACAAGCGTATTGAATTGGCTCATGGTCGTCGCTCTCCAATGTTTGTAGGCGATGAAATTATTGTCTGCTACGGACACCGTTATGCCCCCGATCAATTTGAGTCAGAAGTGCCTAACAACCTATCCGAGTGCCAACTGGTTGCTGGAGGAGGCATCGCCTCTCGTTGCTTAACACGCCATGACAAAACTCGTGTTCCAACCCGTATTCAGCCTATTGGACTGCTTGGTGATGCAGAAGGCAACCCCGTTAATATCGCAGACTGGACCGTTCCCAACATTGAAACCAAACGCCCACGCCCTTTCGTAATTACCGTCGTTGGAACCTCAATGAACGCAGGTAAAACCACGACTGCCGCGCACTTAATTAAAGGATTAACTCGCTCAGGAATGAAAGTGGGTGCTGCAAAATTAACCGGAACAGGCGCTGGTGGTGACCGCTGGTTAATGGTCGACTCAGGAGCTATTGAAGTGGTCGATTTTACCGATGCAGGGTTTGCATCCACCTACCAAGCCACGCTGGATGAATTGCACCAAGTTCAAACACACTTAATGAATCACTTACACGCTCAAGGTGCCGAAGCCATCGTGCTAGAAGTCGCCGATGGATTATTACAACAAGAAACTATCATGTTGCTGGAATCCCCTCAATTTAAAGAGAATATTGACGGCATCATTTTTGCCGCAGGAGATTCTATGGGGGCTTACAGTGGGGTTGAATGGTTACGTAAACGTGATCTACCGATTATTGCCGTCAGTGGTTGTGTCAGTGCCTCTCCTCTTGCCTCTCGAGAAGCAAAACGTGCCACAGACCTATCCATATTAACGCTCAAAGACCTATCCTCACCTGAAATAGCGGTAAAAGCCTATGAGCTATGTGGCGCCCTCCTTGAACAGAATAACAGTAAGGCCAGTTAAGATGAGAGCCATACCCGATATTTTAGTTGGTCGCCGTAAATGGCTCATGGCTCGGCTTATTGGTAACGGGATAACACAAGCCTTAGTGATGATCACCACCGCATGGCTGATTAAAACGGCTTTTGATGGCTTTATCATTCCCAACAGCGAACCCACCACTCTCTCACTATTAGAGTGTGGCCTTGGACTTGCCGCCACAGGTATTGCAATCGCACTACTCAGAATGCTTGAACGTATTGATGCCGAACACATGGGGCAACTCTATACCCATGAAATTCGCACTGGGCTGTTTAGTCATATGAATCGTATCTCTCCAAGACTGATTCAGAGCCGAAGCCGTGGGGGAATCATGTTACGCTTTATTGGCGATTTAAACGCACTCAAACAGTGGGTCAGTTTAGGCGTTGCACGCCTAACCGTTGCCAGCATCACCACCATTATTACCTTAGTCATTTTAAGCTTTATTAATGCCATGTTAGCCTTAGCGGTTACTACGGCATTAGTACTAGGCGGGTTGGCCTCCTATGCTCTCGGAGGCTGGCTACAAAATGCCGTTCGAGAAGCTCGAAAACGACGCGCACGACTGGCCGCTAATGTCAGTGAAAAAATTGCATCCCCTGCGGTTGCCCAAGTATTTGGTCAGTCGTATCGTGAACGCAAACGTGTTAAACGTCAAAGTGAGGCGCTAACCAACGCCATGGTAAACCGAGCCAAAGCCGTAGGAGCCTTTCGAGGTGTCATTGAGCTCACCGCAGCATTGGCCACTGGTAGCGCGCTTCTTGTGGGAGCGGCATTAGTCAATTCTGGCGCAACCACACCTGGTACCGTCGTTGCAGCGATGAGTATTGTAGGGCTACTCATTCCCTCTTTACGTGACTTAGGTCGCGTGCAAGAGTACTGGCACGGCGCCGTAGTCTCACGTGAAAAAATCAGTGATTTTATCGCCATGCCTCGTTTAGAGCGAGCACCGAGACTTGCAAAAGAGCTTCCTCCAGGCCCTGGTGAAATTCACTTTGAAAACATTCAAATCACCCAAAATAATCGTGAAAAAAATAAACGATTTAGTGCTCATATTCCTGCGGGTCAAGTCGTGGCATTAGTCGGGCCAAACGGGGCAGGAAAATCAACGCTTTTGTCACTCACCGCGCAATTAATTGACCTCAACCAAGGAAAAATATTACTCGATGGCCATGACATTACCAAAGTAAAGCCCAGCTCTCTTAAAAAAGCTGTTGGAGTCATGACGCCTGATCTCCCTTTATTACGAGGTTCTATTGAGCGAAACCTAAGCTATCGCCTACCCAAAGCCTCCGAAAAAGAGCTCGAAGAAGCACGTCGTTTATGTGATATTGATGAACTTATTCAAAGCTTACCCAACGGACTTCGTACGCGAGTCACGGAAGAAGGCGGAAATTTATCCCTTGGACAACGCCAACGAATTGGACTGGCTCGTGCTATTTTAGGCAAACCACGCCTACTCTTACTCGATGAAGTCGATGCCAACCTAGACCACCAAGCCGCAGCTGCTTTGCGCCGTGTATTAGCCGATTATCCCGGAACGGTACTGTTAGTTACCCACCGTTTAGATTGGGTTAAGTTAGCCGATCAAGTTTGGTTTATTGACGATGGACAACTGATTGAAACAGGCACGCCTGACTACCTGCTCAACAGTGACAGTGCCACCGCAAAACTCTTTCAACGCCCTAAAGTTGTTGATATTCAAACCGCAATCTAGCTAAATGGAACGTCCTAGATGAAGTTATTACACCGTCGTATACAGATGCATCAGCTTGCACAAAATAAAGCACTCCACTACTTTCAGTACACGCCGACCGTTGTCACGGCCAATACTCAAGTACTGGTGGCCGTTCATGGCATTTCTCGCAATGCACAAAAACAAGCACGTCTCTTTGCAGAGCAAGCCGAACTCTATAACGTTTTGATTATCGCCCCTCTATTTGATCAAAACCACTATTCAGGCTATCAACGCTTAGGACTCAGTGGTCAAAGAGCCGACTTAGCCTTAAACCAAATACTGGATGAAGTCGCCTCTAAAACCAACGTTAACACACAAAAATTCTCTTTATTTGGTTACTCTGGAGGGGGACAATTTGTACACCGTTATGCGTTGGCCTACCCTCAGCGCGTCAAAGCAATGGCGATTGGTGCGGCAGGTTGGTACACCCTTCCCAACCCTAAAAAACGCTATCCCTACGGTATTGCACCGCATCCTAAGCTGCCCGACTTACGATTTAATATGGCACAGTTTTTACAAATACCTGCTTATGTATTGGTCGGAGAAGAAGACACACTAAGAGATGACGCCCTGCGTAAATCTAAAAAAGCAGATCAACAAGGAATCAATCGTTTTGAACGTGGACAACACTGGATTCGTGCAATGCAACATGCCGCACAACAACATGGATTAAACACCCCATACCAGTTTATTGCTCTGCCCAACTCTAACCACTCTTTTACTCGCAGTATTAAAATAGGCGGCATGGCAATACACGTATTTTTGGCTTTATTTGGTCATCAAACAGATAAAAAAATACCGTCTACTCTTCAAAAAAATGCACCAAATATTGTGAGCTATGCCGATTTAAACCTAGCCCTTACAACTCAATTTTTATAAGAGATACCGTAATGAACGTCAAATTTTTCCCCCCCCTTGCTTTTATTTCTTGTCTAGGAGTTTCTGCACTTCCCGTACATGCAAACGATCAAAAGCTCCCTAGTAAAGGGTTTTTATACCAATCCGACGATGGCAATGTCAAGATCAAAATGGGCGGGCGATTACACCTAGATGGTGCAGTATTTAATGAAGACAAAACACCATTAGAAAATGATTGGATGGTACGTCGAGCGCGTATATCACTCAGAGCCGATCTATTTAATGACTGGCGAATCAGTGCACAATACAATGTATCTGGCGATGATACCCCCTTTCAATCCGCCTCTATTCGTTACTCAGGATTTTATAAAACCTACCTAACAGCTGGTCAAATCCAAGAACCTTTTAGCCTTGAAGAAGTCACCAGCTCCAACAACCTAGTCTTTATGGAACGCTCTCTTGCCAATGCCTTCAGCCCCGGATTTAATGTTGGATTTTCCATGCAACGCTGGGGAAATAACTGGGGATTTACAGCAGGTAGCTTTTGGGAGACCTACATTGAAGACTCCGATCTTTTTCCACAAGACGGCGCAAAAGGATTCAGTGGTCGTTTAACCTTTACCAGCTATCGTGACCGAAATACTATTTTACATTTTGGGGGTTCCGCGTCTTATCGTACGCCGGATCTTGATCAAAAATTACGCATTCGAACCCAACCCGAATCCAGCGTAACCACCGAAACCTTAGTCAGCACAGGGCGAATGCGAAATGTAGACAGTCAAATGATTCAAGGAATTGAAGCCATTCTCGCCACAGGCCCTGTAACACTTCAAGGTGAATACATTGCCACCCGCGTTTCACGCTTTGGAGACAAACAGGATGAAACCTTCGACGGTGGCTACCTCTCTGCCAGTTGGCTAATTAACGGCAAACAACGAGCCTATTCCGCACGGTCAGGCAGCTTTGGTGCAGTTAAAGTAGGACGAGGTCAAAATGTATGGGAAGTGGCTATTCGTCGTAGTTACATTGATCTAAACAGCCGAACAGGAACGATTACAGGTGGCGAACAAACCAATACGACCTTTGCGCTCAATTGGTATCAAAACAAAAATGTGCGTGTCATGCTCAACTATATTGATATCGACACCGACCAAGAAGCGGGGGATGATGATCCATCCATCCTACAAATGCGCTGGCAAATGGTTATGTAACTAAGGCCAAGCCCTTTTAGTTAGATACAAAATCTTCATACAAAAAAAGCCCGCAATTGATGATTCAATTGCGGGCTTTTTTATCGTTTAAGTGCGTTTCAACTATTTTTGAAACGCTTTATGCGACAAATATAACGAACCAGAAACCAATAAAATAGACAACGCATAATAGAGAAGATCCATTGACTCCGTCGGCTTCAAGAAAATCGCTTGCTCAAAGAACATCACAATCAAGATCAAGACAATCACTTTTGCCAAACGATCTTTTAACTCATCCAGCGAATTGATGAACAAAATATTACTGGCGCCATGTTTGGTGCCTGCCACATCAATTTTAGAGATGAACAACTCATATAGCCCAAGTGCAAAAATCAACATTATCGCACCGAGTAAAAAGCCATCCACCGAACCCACTACATGCGCAATAGTTTGTGACTTTAACAACGCTCGCTCTGCATCTGCCAAGCTATGGTAATTCGCTAAATGCGAAATGGTGTAATACACATCAATCGCCGTTAGGTAAAAAATGGCAAATGCGGTAATTAAACTGGCGACCACAGCAATCAATACTACAAAACGACTATTCCACAAGAGGGACTCAAAGACCTTCTCTCCCATGCCTTGCTCTTTGTTATCACATGCCGTCTCTACAACGGCCTCTTTTTGACTCTCTGTCATACTATTCTCCTAACGATTCAATGGTTAAATTATGATTGGTATAAATGCATAAATCGCCCGCAATGTGTAATGACTTTTCTACCACATCGCGTGCTGATAATTCAGTGTTCGCCATCAAAGCTTGTGCCGCCGCGTGTGCGTAACTGCCACCCGAACCAATGGCAATAAAATCATCTTGCGGCTCAATCACATCGCCTGTTCCCGAAATCAGTAACATATTTTCATTGTCCGCGACCAACATCATCGCTTCCAGCTTGCGTAAGGCACGATCGGTTCGCCACTCTTTTGCCATCTCAACAGCGGAACGCATCAATTGTCCATTATGCGTTTGCAAACGAGCTTCAAAGCGTTCAAACAGTGTAAACGCATCGGCGGTTGCTCCGGCAAATCCTGCAATCACTTCGCCACTGTACAAACGCCTGACTTTACGGGCGTTGCCTTTCATCACCACATGCCCCAGCGTAACCTGACCATCTCCACCGATCACCATTTGACCGTTGCGCTTGGCGCATAAAATTGTGGTTCCTCGAAATGACATACTACCTTCCTTTTAAACCTAATATAAATAGAGGGGGGGGGAATAAAAAATTAATGCCCGTATTTTAAATGAAAACAAAAACTTATTCTTTATTTCTTTTTGGCTCTCGGGTGCGCTTGATCATACACCTGCGCCAAGTGCTGTAAATCAAGCTTGGTATAAATTTGTGTGGTCGATAAATTGGCATGACCTAAAATCTCTTGCACCGCTCGCAGGTCACCACTGGATTCCAATACATGGGTGGCACAAGCATGGCGTAAACGATGCGGCGACATTTTGGTGGGCAGCCCTGCTTTTAAGGTGCGTTTATCCAAACTATTTTGAATAGATCGTACACCAAAACGGCCGCCTCTTTGATTGACAAAAACGGCCTGTTCATCAGAGTTGGCATACTGTTCACGAACCGCCAGCCAAGTATTGATTGCCTGAAGAGCTTTTGACCCCACGGGTGCAAGCCGTTGCTTTTGACCTTTACCCCAAACACGTACCCAGCCCGATTCTAGCTCATCCAACCCCGGTGAGATATCCAACGTTGCACACTCCGAGACACGCAACCCTGCCGAATACAACAACTCAAACACCGCTTGGTCTCGAACATCTTGCCAAGACTCAATCGGCTGCTCTAGTAATTTTTGCGTCCAATCCACATCCAAGCTTTTAGGCAACGGTTGAGGTTGTTTCGGCGCTTTCACCCCTTTTGCAGGGTTTTTAAACACCACCGACTCTCGCAACAAATAGTCATAAAACGAACGCAAAGCTGATAACTGTCTTGCCAGTGTTCGTGCACTAATGCCTTGATGCACCCGAAACGCTAAAAAGGCTCGAATCGCCTCAGAATCAATAACCGACCAATCCTCAAAACAGCCCATCATCTGTTTGCGTTCAGTCACAGAGTCTTCCCCCCCCTCTTGGCGGGTTTGTCCAGTGAGATAAAACGCCAAAAAATCTTCAATATCACTCCGATAATTCGCAATCGTATGCGCCGACTTTTGTTGAAGCTGTAATGTTCTTAAAAAATTTGTTAACACAAAAACAGACCTAGTCTGTGCGCTTAAACAGGTGGTTGAGTTTGGCAGTAATCAGTTCCGACATCATCGTTAAAAAGTAGGTTCCTAGGTTTGGGTTAAAGCGTTCGGTTTGCGACCCCAGTGCCAAAACGCCCCAGACAGCCTCCTGCCCTAACGGCAAAATACAGACCGATTTCATCGGCTCTTTAGTATGAAACAAGCCTTTTTGCCACTCGTTCTCCACAAAACCACACGCAGGCTTGCCCATCTCCAAGCTGCCTTTAAGCGTTTCCGCCCACGTTTGACTCACTCCCAACTGGCTTAAGCCCTGCAAACAAATCTTAGGCGTATCCCAAGATACCATCGCAATATGCTCCACCTCAAATAGGGTGGCCATCTGTTCATAAATACAGTCCATCGCTGCCTGCTCTGTTTGAGTCGCCATCAATGCCTTAGTAAATTTTTGCACCTTTAAAAACAACTGCCCGTTTTCACCCGCAATGTTCACTAAGGTATCCACTTCAACCTTTAACGCATCGCGTTGCTCTCGTAGTTGAAAAACTTGACGCTCTAACAGAGAAACCGCTTTGCCCGTTTTAGGGTGCGGAATACTCAATTCATCCAATAAATTGGGGCATGCATGAAAAAACTTTCGATTTTGATCGAGATAGTTCACCACCTCTTCAGGATGTAAAGTACCTTGTGTCATACGCTTATCTCTCCTTCAAATACGGTAACCGCTGGGCCACTCATCCACACCGAGTCCTCTTTTTGACCACTCCAACGAATCAATAAATCTCCCCCCGGAAGGGTGATCGTGACCGACTCATCAACTAAATTCCACGCTCGTAACACCGCCATCGCCGCACACGCTCCCGTGCCACAGGCCAAGGTTTCTGCCGCACCGCGTTCATACACGCGTAATGTGATGTGCTGGCGATCTATTATTTGTGCAAAGCCGACATTCACTCGCTCAGGAAAACACTCATGCGACTCAATCGCCGCACCCAATCGATCCACCTGAGCGCTCTGAATATCCTCCACCAATAATACGGCATGAGGATTGCCCATCGAGACCGCCCCCAGCGTAATCGATTCACCTAACACTTCAAGCGTATAGTCCGTCTGCGGCTCTGCTTGTAAAAAAGGCAACGATTCAGGCGCAAAATTAGGCGCATCCATATTCACACGCACCCAACCGCTTTGCTCCATATACAACACAATAATACCCGACGCGGTTTCAACGGTAATCTCCGTTTTATCTGTTAAGCCTTTATCCACCACAAATCGTGCAAAACACCGCGCACCATTGCCACACTGCTGAACCTCAGAACCATCGGCATTAAAAATTCGGTAACGAAAATCCACCCCCTCTTGGGTCGCTTCTTCCACCACCAATAGTTGGTCAAATCCAATGCCAAAATGACGATCTGCCCACTGCTGAACAAGGGGGGGAAAAAAAATTATGGATTGATGAATCGCATCCACCACCATAAAGTCATTCCCTAAGCCCTGCATTTTTGTAAATTTTATTGTCATATTTTTTCTTACATTTAATTTCATGAAACTCGAACCACTGGCCACTCAGAAAAGTGAACATTCCACTTCGCCATATTGACA
>WFQP01000108.1 GCA_015487015.1 Thiomicrorhabdus sp. | reverse complement strand
TATCGGCCATCGCTTCTAGCCATTGCCCACCGCCTTTGGTGAATAAGATAACCGGAACTTTACGGCCATCATTTTCACGTTTTAGACCGTCAACAATTTTATGCATGTAGCGCAGTGAAAACTCATTGTAATCACGAGGCGTAAGTACCCCACCCCATGTATCAAAGATTTGTACCGCTTGTGCGCCAGCTTCAATTTGTGCGTTTAGGTAGGCAATAACAGAATCGGCCAGTACATCTAAAATATGGTGCAAAATAGCTGGTTGATCAAACATCATCGCTTTGATGATTGCGTAGGTTTTGCTTGAACTGCCTTCAATCATGTAGGTCGCTAATGTCCATGGGCTACCAGAGAAGCCAATTAAAGGGACGCTACCATTTAGGTCTTTACGAATGGTGCTGACCGCATCCATTACATAGCCTAAATCGGATGCCATGTCAGGTACATACAGTTTTTTAGCATCAGCCATGGTACGCACAGGCTTATCAAAAACAGGGCCTTCACCCGTTTCAAAGCGCAGCCCAAGTCCCATTGCATCAGGAATGGTTAAAATATCTGAAAACAGAATGGCGGCATCTAAAGGAAAGCGTTCTAAGGGCTGTAAGGTGACTTCACTGGCCAGTTCTTTGTTACGGCATAAGTCCATAAACGATCCCGCTACAGCGCGCGTTGCGCGATATTCTGGAAGGTAGCGCCCTGCTTGTCTCATCATCCAAACGGGGGTGCGGTCTACAGGTTCTTTAAGAAGTGCACGTAAAAAACGATCGTTTTGTAACTCAGCCATGTTGAATGCCTTTTTTGATTTATAAAAATAATAGTGGGACTATTCTAGCGGAAAGCGAGCATGGCGAAAACTAAAAAATCAGTCATTCGTGTTTTTTAGTAGTTTTTGGTGTATTAGGATCGGCAAAAGTAGATGGTTTGCTCTATTTTAAGGTTGGTTTAATGGGTTAAAGGCATCAATGGCAGCAGGTTGTTTAATAATGACAAACATCACCCCCTTATAAAGGTAGGCGAGTCCTCGAACTTCAATGGTTTTGCCCTTAAGCTGTTTGAGTTTATTGAAATCAAACTTATCCCAGTGACGTTTGGGAATACGAATTCCTGTAGTGTCCATATTAATAATGTAGTTGGTTGAGCTTTTCATGACTTTGAGCACTTTACCCTGAATAATTCGGTAGCCAGTATCTTGTGAGGTAAGCTCACTGCTTTTGACCCATGGAAAATGGCTATCAGGATGTTTTTCTAGGTAATCCCACAGTTGATATTTGCCTTCTCGTGCTTTCTGTTCCGCCTCAAAGTAACATTTGGTGTACTTATTATTGTCATGTGCGGGGCGATTGATGGCAAAGCCACTTTCGAGTATTTTTTGTTGCACACTGGTACCGTCTTTTAAAAAGAGGTGAACGAGTTGGCGATTAAACTCATCGACTTTAGTGGTGTCGTATTCAACGCTCACTTCTAAGTCATTATTGGCGAGTAGCTTGTTTAAAAAAAGCTGAGCTTCTTTGGCAAGAGGTTGAGCGGGGGTATTAAACTTTTGTTTTTGCTCTCGCTGCGGGCTGTAAAGGCCAATTAAGCGTACTGCTTTTCCTTGAATGATTAGCTCACTGCCACTGGTGGCGTAGGTGGCCTTAAGTGAGAGTTGAGCACCATCTGGTGAGCAGTCTTTCTGGTTGGCTGATGCGCTGAACGCAGAGAGGGAGAGTAATAAAAAGAGGGTTATTTTTAGCATAGCTTTGATTGTAATGATTTTTGTTCAGAATACAAAGCGTTTTGAGTCTGTGGAAGAAGTTTGGACTTAGATAAAGAGGGGGGGAAATAAAAAAAGCGCCATGGATTAAATATCCAGTGCGCTTTTTGGAGTAGATCGCGGGTCTCTCTAAAACAGAGAGTGTGCTTTCTATCTTTTTCCGTATTTTTGCTTGAACTTCTCAACACGACCTTCAGTATCCACAAGAGTTTGTTTACCTGTGTAGAAAGGGTGTGAAGCACTTGAAACTTCAACACGAACAACTGGGTATTCGTTACCGTCTAGAGTAATCGTTTCGCCAGATGTTTTTGTAATAGTAGAACGAGTAAGAAATGTTTCGCCAGTAGAAATATCTTGGAAAACTACATCTTGATACGTTGGATGAATGTCTGCTTGCATAATGACGGCCCAATTAATTAGTTAGTTGATTCTGTAAAGGATGGAATTATATGTATTTAAAATATAATTGCAAGTTTCTTTTAACGTTTCATCGCATCAAACAGTGAAATATTTGTTTTGCTTAGTTTCATTTGATCAATGAGGGTTTCGATGGCTTCCACTTCATTGAGCGTTTGTAAGAAACGACGCAATATCCAAATATTTTTAAGCTCTTCTTGCGTAGTGAGTAGCTCCTCTTTACGCGTACCAGACTTGGTAATATTAATGGCTGGGAAGGTGCGTTTTTCAGCAATAGCACGAGAGAGGTGAAGCTCCATGTTACCCGTTCCTTTAAATTCTTCAAAGATAACTTCATCCATTTTGGAGCCAGTCTCTACTAAAGCGGTTGCGATAATGGTTAACGAGCCACCCTCTTCAATGTTACGTGCGGCACCAAAAAAGCGTTTAGGACGGTGTAAGGCGTTTGCATCGACACCCCCTGTTAAAATCTTACCAGAAGAGGGAACTACTGTATTGTAAGCACGTGCTAAACGGGTGATGGAGTCTAGTAAAATAATGACATCTTTTTTATGCTCAACTAAGCGCTTAGCTTTTTCGATCACCATTTCAGCGACTTGAACATGGCGTGTGGCTGGTTCATCAAAGGTTGATGAGATTACCTCTCCTTTTACGGTGCGTTGCATTTCGGTCACTTCTTCAGGACGTTCATCAATCAGCAAAACGATTAAGTAGGCATCGGGGTAATTTTCAGCAATGGATTGTGCCATTTGTTGCAAAATAACTGTTTTACCTGATTTAGGAGGCGCCACAATTAAGCCACGTTGCCCTTTACCAAAGGGAGCCGCAATATCAATAATTCTGGGGGCAATGTCCTCAGTACTGCCGTTTCCTATTTCCATAATTAAGCGTTCATTAGGGTGGAGAGGTGTCAGGTTTTCAAAGGCAATTTTTTTACGTGCTACATCAGGGTGCTCGTAGTTAATCGTTTCTACTTTTAACAGTGCAAAATAGCGTTCACTGTCTTTGGGTGGACGAATTTTTCCTTGAATCGTATCACCTTTACGTAAACCAAATCGTCTGATTTGATTGGGTGACACGTAGAGGTCATCGGGACCCGCTAAATAGGAACCATCGGCTGAGCGTAAAAAGCCAAATCCATCAGGCAGTATTTCTAAAGCCCCTTCGCCATAAATGTCTTCGCCTTTTTTAGAGTGGGCTTTTAATATGGCAAAAATAATGTCTTGTTTACGTAAGCGAGCCAAATTATCCAGCCCCATATCGGAGGCAAGTTCTAGTAAAGAGGCAGCGGATTGTTTTTTTAAATCGAGTAAGCGCATAGTAGTTTTGAATTTCTAATGGATGTGAATAAGAGGGAGGCTAACGTTGTGTGCATCGTGCATGGGTTAGCAATGGGTTGATAATAACTACGGTTTCTCAGTGAAAATCTAAAATTTAGGGTTTCACTGAGCAAAGTATAAAATTAAAGGTTTTCGTCTAAAAATGAATTTAATTGAGATTTTGACAACGCGCCAACGTGTGAAGCAGACACTTCTCCGTTTTTGAATAACATAAGCGTTGGAATTCCGCGTACACCAAATTTTGGTGGTGTTGCAGGGTTTTCATCAATGTTCAATTTGGCAATTTTAACTTTACCTTCATATTCTGTCGCGACGTCGTCCAAAATGGGTGCGATCATCTTACAAGGTCCACACCATTCGGCCCAAAAATCAACCAATACAGGGACATTGGATTGTAGAACTTCAGTGTCAAAATTAGCATCACTTGTTGAAATCATGGTTTCTCCTATGAAACAGTTAATTTTCCTACGAAATAGCAAAATACCTTTCTGACATTTTGAGCAGAGAGTGTGTGGCTTAGAATCGTATGGGATTTGTTACTTGAAATTAGTCATGGCATTTGTGTGCAAACGACTAAAAATTTAGATTGTTTAATTTGATGGGCTAATTATTACATTAATAACTTTTAAATAGCAAACTTTTAATTCATTTTAGTGAGATTTTAAATGAGAAGTTGATATAAACATGGGCAATGCCCCAAATGAAAGGTGTTTTGTCGTAGGATATAGGGCATTAAAAACGGTAGCAAATTAGCTCTTCCTTGAACTGGCGGAGTTCAGGGGGTGATTTGAGCCATTATTATTAATATATTGACTACTTGCTGAGTAGTGACTAAAAAACTTAACAAAGACAGAGTTTCATGGACATTTCTTTTATTTTAGACGATTTAAACGATGCGCAACGCGAAGCGGTCACGGCCGATAATACACATGCGTTAATTTTAGCGGGTGCAGGCAGTGGTAAAACGCGGGTATTGGTGCATCGTATTGCGTGGCTGACTCAGGTGATGGGATTTTCGCCCTACAATATTTTAGCGGTGACCTTTACCAATAAAGCGTCGAATGAAATGCGAGGCCGAATTGAAGCGTTGGTGGGGCAAAATGCAGCTGGGCTGACAATGGGCACTTTTCATGGTATCGCCTATCGATTGTTGCGTCAGCATTACCAAGAAGTGGGTTTGCCACAAACGTTTCAAATATTGGATTCCGATGACCAAAAACGGGTGATTAAACGTTTGTTGAAGGCAATGGAACTGGATGAGTCTCAGTGGCCACATAAGCAAGTTCAGGCCTTTATTAATGGCGAGAAGGAGGAAGGGCGTCGCCCAGAGAATATTGATATTGGTTACAATCCGTTTGTTGCAAAAATGGTGGAGGTTTATCGTGCTTATGAAGCACAGTGCCAACGTTCTGGGCTGGTAGATTTTGCCGAACTTCTATTAAGGGCACACGAGCTATGGCTTAAAAATCCTGCCGTATTAGTGCATTATCAAGCGCGTTATCAACATATTTTAGTGGATGAGTTTCAAGACACCAATAGTTTGCAGTACGCTTGGTTAAGTGTCTTAGCTGGCGACCGCAGTAAACTGTTTGTGGTGGGAGATGATGACCAATCTATTTATGGTTGGCGAGGAGCGAGGGTTGAGAATATTCGTCAATTTGAAACGGAGTTTCCGTTGGTTAAAACGGTACGGTTAGAGCAAAACTATCGCTCTACAGGTACTATTTTGAAAGCCGCCAATGCACTGATTTCACACAACACCTCTCGTATGGGAAAAGAGTTGTGGAGCTCAGGAGAAGAGGGCAACTTAATTCGAGTGTATGAAGCCTTTAACGAGATAGATGAAGCGCGTTACGTGTGCAACCAGATGGAAGCGTGGTGTGAGCAAGGCGGGGTGCGTAATGATATTGCGGTATTGTATCGCTCCAATGCACAGTCACGAGTAATGGAGCAAGCGTTGATGCAAGCGAATATTCCTTATCGAGTGTATGGGGGGTTACGTTTTTATGATCGAGCTGAAATTAAAGATGTATTGAGTTATTTACGGTTACTGACCAATCGTGAAGACGATGCTGCATTTGAACGAGCGTATAACCATCCGCCACGAGGCATTGGTCAAAAAACAGCTGACACTATTCGAAACATCGCAAAACAGCAGGAGATTCCTCTATGGCAAGCGGCACAAAAAGTGGTGGAACAAGGGTTAACGGCTCGAGCTAAAACGGCGGTGCAAGGCTTTTTATCATTGATTGAGTCGCTCTCGGAGGAGGTGAGTAGCTTGCCGTTAGAAGAGCAGATGATGAAGGTGATTACCCGCTCTGGTTTGCAGGCACATTTTGAAAAAGACAGCTCTGAGCAAGGCAAAGGGCGACTTGAAAATATTGATGAATTGATTAACGCTGCCAGCTTATTTAAACAAACACATGCACAAGCTTCGGTAGAGAGTTTGCCCTCCGAAGCACAAGCGGTACTGGATGAGGTGGAGGCACAGGCTCAGCAAGATGGTACTTTATTGCAAACACCGCAATATGATCATCCGCTGGCCGACTTTTTAGCACAAGCGGCCTTAGAGGCGGGCGAGCAGCAAGCGGATGAGTGGGAGTCTTCGGTGCAATTGATGACCTTACATGCAGCGAAGGGGCTGGAATTTCCCATGGTCTTTATGATTGGGGTGGAGGAGGGATTATTTCCGTCTCAGAGAACCTTGGAAGCACCTGAACGCTTAGAAGAAGAACGTCGTTTGGCGTATGTAGGGGTGACGCGTGCCGAAAAGCAGTTAATCATAACCTTTGCCAATCGACGCAGAATGCATGGCTCTGAGTTTTACCCAAAACCATCACGTTTTATTAAAGAAATTCCTGAAAGTTGTCTTGAATTTGTACGTTTATCAGGCTCGGCCAGTCCTACCTTGGGAGGTGGGGCGGGGTACTCTTCGATGAATGCACAGCTGCAAACCGCCTTAGAGGCCGAGCATCAAAGTGAGTTCAGTGCGGGTGATCCAGTGTTTCATCAAAAATTTGGAGAGGGTGTGGTGGTGAGCATGGAGGGCAGTGGAGAGCATGCGCGTGTGAATGTTCACTTTACCCATGCGGGGTCAAAATGGCTGGTGACCGCTTATGCTAACCTAGAGAAAAGAGGTTAAAGGGTGTCTCAAGTTGAGTCGTCGGCTTTGTTTAACATCAAAAATGTGATGGCACAGGGCATGTGCGCACCCGTCAATGTATCCATCTCTGCGGGTCAAACGTGGATGGTGGTGGGTTCATCGGGAACGGGGAAGTCACAATTTTTAAAATCCTTAGCGGACTTGATTGTGCATCAGGGGGAGGTGTTTCTAAACGGGGTGAATCAACAAGCAATGTTACCTGAGCAGTGGCGTAGACAGGTTATGTACTTTCCAGCAGAAACGGCTTGGTGGCAGGATTCCATTGTGGCGCACTTTGATACCCTACCAGATCAAGCCATGCTACAAAGCATTGGGCTGCCGTGGAGTATCTTACAAAAAAATCCAGACGAGTGTTCCAGTGGAGAGAAACAACGGTTGGCACTGTTAAGAGGGTTGTCGTACCAGCCAAGCATTTTATTATTGGATGAAATTACCGCCAACTTGGATGTGGAAGCTTCGATACGAGTAGAGGAGCTGTTACAAAATTACCTTAAAACGCCAGTTTTGTCTGCTCAGATAGGGGGGGGACAAGGTGACTTGAGCTTGCTCAAGAGAGGGGGCTCTGGGGTAGAAAATTTATCCCCCCCTCAAAAAGCAATTATCTGGGTTTCACATGATGTGGCACAACGAAAGCGTATGGCACCCGTGGTACAGCACTTAGTGTTTAAAACAGAGGTGTCTTAATTATGATTACCATCAGCTATTGGGATCTCTTAACACTTTCATCCTTGGTATTTTTATTGGGAGGCGCTTTATGGCTTAATGGATTCAGCAAGGTTGGAGGCCTATATTGGGCCACCCTTCGAATGGTCGTACAACTGCTGTTTATGGGGGTATGGTTGAGCTGGGTCTTTCATTCGGATAACCCTATTTGGGTGATCTTAATTGGGTTTGTGATGCTGGTCGCGGGTGGATATGAAATTTCTAAACGTCAGCAGTATCGTTTTAAAAAAATGCACTCCTTTTTGATTGGTTTATTGTCGCTCTCGTTTATCTCACTGATCTTACTCATTGGGGTGTTGGTTTTTATTATTCAGCCAGACCCTTGGCACCAACCGCAATACTTAATTCCGTTATTGGGCATGTTATTAGGCAACAGCATGACGGCGATTGGATTAGGCCTAGATACTTTAACGCGCAATGCGGTACAGTTAAAACATAAAATAGAAGCTCAGTTGGCATTGGGTAAAACGGCCAAAGAGTCGATGCAGTTTATTAAAGAGCAAAGCTTGCACTCCGCGATGATTCCCATTATTAATATGTTGGTGGCGGCGGGGATTATCTCGCTGCCCGGTATGATGACAGGGCAAATTTTAGCCGGTGCCGACCCCGTTGAAGCGGTTAAGTATCAAATTATGGTGATGTTATTGATTGCGACTTCCACAGGTGCAGGCACTTTATTGGCGGTACAACTTGCCAGCCGCCGACTGTTTGATGAGCGCCAGCGCTTGCAATTAAGTCAGTTGGAGAAGGTGTAGTTATTTTAAAGAGTTAAGAGTGCGCTTGTAATTTATCAAAAGGTACGTAATATAAGCCGAGAATTTCAAAAACATATTTATTATCAAGTTATGGGGTCTTTAAATGTTTAAAAAAATGGGTTTTATTATCGCAAGTACAACGCTTTTAGCAGCATGTTCTGGCACAAATGATTATACACCTGCTGCGGGCGCGACAGGGCAAAGTATGTATACCGCCAGTTGTGCCAGTTGTCATAATGGAGAATTTCATCATTGGCAGTTAACACCAGAAGAGCAAAATGCGGATTACATTAAAAAAATGATCAGTGACGGCACAATGGGCATGCCCTCTTTTCCAAATATTAAAGAAGCTGAGCTAGAAACATTAGCTAAGTTTGTATTGGAAAATAACGCAAAATAAATACACTTTATTTTGTTGTGATTTCAAAAGGCTCTGCATTGCAATGCAGAGCCTTTTTTGGTTTTTTTAATCCGTTTTTAAATGGATTAACTGGCTTTACGACGACGAGCCGCCATGAAACCAACCAAGCCTAATCCACCAAGCATGAGTGCATAGGTCGAAGGCTCAGGAACAGGAGAGGTGATGATACTGGCTTTAAAGAGTAGGCTCTCTCCAGATGTATTATTGGAACTATCCCAGATCCATTCTGCATTCGTATCAATCCCTGCAATGGAGTACCAAATATTTGGATCGGTTGCAGCGTTAGTGCCATAAGAGGTCGCGCTTGACCAAGTGATTCCATCGCTTGAAACACTCCAAATACTGTTGTCATCAGACGATAAATACGAGGTTGAATCTAATGTGAAATCTGCTAAAAACCCACTGGGTCCACCGTAGTTTTCAACTTCCCAAATAAAGTCATAGGCCGTATTATTAGCGAGCCCTAATATGCTAAGGGAAGAACTGACTCCCCAGTTTTCCAGCCCATATGAGCTAAGGGTAGATAAGTCATAATTGTTTGCAGTGCCACCATTTGCGGCATAAGAAAAGCTCAGGATTTCATTGTCGCCAGTAAAGGTTGTATTAAAGTCAACTGCATTTGCTGATGTTGTAATCATGCTTGTGGTGCTGATGGCACCAATAAGTAATACTGTTTTAATTCCCATAAAAAAATCCCCTTTTAGTCATGTGTTATGAAAAAATACTAAGTTAGTACCATGCTAATAGTAGGGGTTTTTTTAGAAAAGTCACGAACTATTTTTAAAGAGGCCTTATGTATTAGGATTTTTTAAAAATAGAGTCTGAATCAATTGAACAGTAGAGCTATTTTCGGGCACTAAGTCTGCAAGTGTGTACTGTTTGAGGTAGGACAGATATTTATCTTGTGCTTCAAATAGAATATCGGCCAGTTTACAACCCTGTTTGATATTACATAAAGGTGTTTTACAGTTTACGGGGGCTAAGGTGGCTTCCATTAAGATAATGACATCCGCAATCACAATTTCATTGGCAGGGCGACCCAGTCGAATCCCCCCATTTTTTCCTCTTAATGCCTTAATAAACCCTGATTTAGAGAGTTTTTGAACAATTTTCATCACATGATCTTGAGACATATTGAAAGCTTGAGTGATCTCTTTTATCGTTGAAAGCTCTTCTTGGTTTTTCACAGCAACGTAAAGCAGTACCCTAAAGGCATAATCAGTATGCTTGGTTAATTTCATTGTTTCAGTGTCCTTGGTTTGTCGAGTCTTATTTGTTTGATACAGAATACCACTGCTTAGTGTTTTATATCAAATAGGTTAAATTTTACCCCCCGCTATTTTATTAGGGATAATTTGGAGTTTGTCTTTTTTCTATTTTGTTTCAAAAAATGCTTTTAGTATTAAATATTGCTGTCGAGGCCGTTGGAGGAGGGGAACATGGTCGTTGGTACAAAAATCGGAGGATGTGTTTCTTTAAAACGAAGTAGTTAAAAGTACTACTTCATTTTTTTAGATAGAAAAAATAATGAATGGCTTGTTATTTTGAAAGAGTACGAGCCATTTTTTTGATACTTTTTACATAAGCATTGATCAGCTCTGTACGTCTATTGTTTGCAATTTCTAAGTCTTGATCGTTATCAATAAAGAAGGGTTCAGAAATTAAACAAGGGGCGCTGGTTTGTTTAAGGAGATAACCCCCTCTGTCTTCTGTGGTTTTAGCTTTAATACCTCGGTCGCTGAGTTCCAATGCGTTGACTAAGTTTTTATCTAAAATTTTGGCCAGCTTTTTGCCCTTTTTAGAACGGTGGTAAAACAATACTTCTGTTCCCGTCGCTTGGGTATTGTAGGCATTACAGTGTAAGCAAATAATAAAGTCGGGCTTTAGGGCGTTAATATCCTCAGGTAGGGTGCTGTAGGTTCGGCGATAAATGCGTTGTATTTTAACTTTTTCACAGCCTGTAAACCCAGCTTCAATTTCCAGAGCCAGTTGTTCGTTGTAATCAAATTCGGATAGGTTTTGTGTTTTATTAACCGCCCCGGGTGAGTTTTTTTTGTGTCCAATGACTAGTGCACAGGTTTTCATATATCCACTCCTTTTCTAAGTATTAAGCATATCATTTAAGATTATGTACGTACAATAAATAAAAGAGGGAGAGAGGCTCTTTCGTGACGATCACCTAAGTCCGACAGACTCCTAGTAAAGTCCTAAAATAGAGTCGAGCGTTTGTGCCAGTAGTGCTGGAGTATGTTGAATGGCAGTGATTTCATTCATGGGCTGAGAGACGATGCTAAACAGTGCATCAAATTCAGGAAGCTTGTCGGTATGGCTGGTTAAAGCACCACATAGACCAATGGTTTTACAGTGTGGGTTTTGTTGTTTGGCAAAGTATGCGATACGTTGCGGTAATTTTCCTTGAGCCGTTTGGGCATCTATTTTACCCTCTCCTGTGATGAGTACATCAATGCTCTGTTGTTCAAAGAGTTGCTTTAGATTGAGATAGGTATTTAATACCTCAAATCCAGGTTGTATTTGAGCATTGAGCAACCCCACAAATCCTGCCGCCATGCCGCCTGCTGCGCCTGAACCCATTTGATGTTTTACGTCTACTTGGGTGGCCTGTTCAATTTTTTCAGCCAGCTGCGTTAAACC